>WGBT01000203.1 GCA_015494185.1 Hyphomicrobiales bacterium
AGCACGGGAGGGGGCCGGTTGTTAAGGGTTGCGGGGGCGCGGCTATTTTTCCAGTTTTTCAAGTTTCTCAAGCCGGCTGGAAAGCTCGGCAAGCTTTTGTTTCAAGGCTTCGTTCTCTTCGCGTGCTTTTTGCGCCATTAGCTTGACGGCCTCGAACTCTTCCCGGCTGACCAGATCCATATCGGCCAGCAGCCGCTCGGCCTGGGCCCGGATGACATTTTCGACTTCCCCGCGCAAGCCTTGCGCCGCCCCGGCGGCACTGGTCATGATCTTGGCAAGTTCGTCAAACAGGCGGCCCGTGGTTTGGGTCATGGTTGGTCCTTTCATTTTTACCGGGCTTTGACGGGCATTTCTGCCACGGTCCCACATAATTTCTTCACAATGATTGTGATGCTTCTTATCTGGTTTTATCTGGTAATGTGGTTGTTGGCCACAAAATTCCAAACTGAGACGGATTGTCCCCCGCCGCCCTCATGGAGCCGCCTCCCTAAAAAATCTGGGGGCACGTTTTTTCGTCTTTGGCCCTTTCATCGCATTGGCAGAACCACAAGGGCCGGATATAACAGCCGTGTTTCTGATAATTATGCCGGATAAGATGAATATCTATCACGTTTTTTACTGCATTGCCGTTATTGGGTTGCCCAAACCTTTCAGGATAGGGGGCCTGGTAAGGTTTGATGGGTTGAGGTCCGATGTTGAATTTAGCTGTTTTTGCAAGTGATATCAGTGTCCTGGCGCTGACGTTTCCGCAATTTGATCCGATTGCCCTGCAAATCGGGCCTTTGGCGGTGCGCTGGTATGGGTTGGCTTATATGGCGGGGTTGTTGCTGGGCTGGGTTTATGTCCGGCGTTTGGTCAGCGCGGAACCGTTGTGGATGCCCGCGCGCCCGCCGATGTCCGCCGACCGGGTGGATGACATGATCATCTGGGTGACGCTTGGGGTCGTGTTTGGCGGCAGGCTTGGCTATGTGCTGTTTTACAATCCTGCCTTTTATGCGGCCAATCCTGCGGAAATCATCGCCTTTTGGCATGGCGGGATGTCGTTTCATGGCGGCTTGTTAGGGACTTTGTTGGCGCTTTATCTTTTCTCACGGCGCTATCGGATCCCGATCCTGTCGACGTTGGATGTGGCCTCAGCGGCCGCCCCCATTGGGCTGTTTTTTGGGCGGATTGCGAATTTCGTCAATGGGGAGCTGTGGGGGCGGGTTAGTGATGTGCCTTGGGCGATGGTTTTTCCAGGAGCCGGTGATCTGCCGCGCCATCCCAGCCAGCTTTATGAGGCGGCTCTTGAAGGTCTCGTCTTGTTTCTTGTCCTGCGCTATTTGACCCATTCACGGTTCATGTTGCGGCGTCCCGGGTTCGTTGCGGGCAGTTTTGCGCTTGGCTATGGATTGGCGCGGATCTTTGTCGAGTTCTTCCGGCAATATGATGTCGGGGTGGGGCTGATGATCGGTCCGTTCACTCCGGGCATGATCTATTCCGTGCCGTTGGTCATTGCCGGCGGGCTGTTGATGTGGCAGGCCAATCGCCGTCCGGCCCGCGCCTGATGGCGGTATCAGATGGCAAGAGAGGGGACGAGGGCGGAGAGGGCAGAGAGGGCGGAGAGGGCGGAGAGATCGCAGGATGACAGAAGGCGCGGATGACAACGGCGGCTGCGGGGGCGGTTGCGGGCGGTTTGCAACGCTTGCGGACAAGCTCAAGGCGCATATCAAACAGCACGGGCCGATCGGGATTGATCACTATATGGCGGCCTGCCTGACCGATCCGGAATTTGGCTATTATGTCAACCGTGATCCGCTGGGGGCTGAGGGGGATTTCATCACAGCGCCCGAGATCTCCCAGATCTTTGGGGAGCTGATCGGCCTGTGGTGTGTTGTCGTCTGGCAGCAAATGGGCCAACCCAAGCGGCTTCGACTGATCGAGCTGGGGCCGGGGCGAGGCACCTTGATGCGTGATGCGCTGCGCGCCGCGGCTGTGGCTGCGAATTTTCTGTCCGCCGTCGAGGTGGTCTTGGTGGAAGCCAGCCCCGTGCTTCAGGACCGCCAGGCGCAAACTTTGAGCGCGGTGGAACAGCCGGTGAGCTGGGTGGCAAGTCTTGCGGATCTGCCGAAAATTTCCTCGGCAATTTCCGGTGAGGTGGGCCTTATCGTCATTGCCAATGAGTTTTTCGATGCCCTGCCCATTCGCCAATATGTCCGCCATGACGGCCACTGGCGTGAGCGGCTGGTTGATCTTCTGGAAGATGGCCGTTTGGGGGTGCGGCTCAGCCGTGATGCCATTCACCCCATGGAGCTGCCAAGCTATGCCGCACACCCTGCCGATGAAGGCACGGTGATCGAAACCTGCCCCGCGGCGCTTGAAACGTTGACAATGCTTGATCATCTGGCTGGTGACCAGCTCTTTGCCTTGCTGATGATCGATTATGGTCCTTTCAAAAGTGCCCCCGGGGAGAGCCTTCAGGCGGTAAGACGCCACCAATATGCCGATATTTTCGCCGCGCCTGGGGACGTTGATTTAACTGCGCATGTGGATTTTGAAACTTTGGCGCTTCATGCCCGCAAGCTGGGATTGGCCCATTTTGGACCGATCACCCAGGGGCATTTTTTGCTGGCCTTGGGCCTGCAACAGCGGCTCAGGCAATTGATGGCCGGGCTCGAGGAAGCGCAAGCCGAAGCCGTGGCTAAGGCGGCGGCCCGGCTGGTCGATCCAGCGCAAATGGGGGGACTGTTCAAGGTGTTGTGTTTGACCAAAAACATTGCCGCCCCGCCGCCGCCATTCGATATCATTACAACACCCAATCAGGTTCCATAAGGGTTCTCTGATCAAACAACCGATCCTGCCGCCTCCCTTGGCCTTCTGCCCAGTTTCTGCGGCGGCCATAGAGGTGGAGGCCAAGGGGAGGCGGTGGGGCAGCCATTTCTTGAGAGGTTCCATAAATAACCATAAATGGAGATTTTCCCAATCAATGGGGATTTTTATGAAATCATGAAAGAAAGCATCAAATGAAGGTGACAGATGCAGCGGGTTGAGATTTTGGATGTTGCAGGCATTGCCCACGGTTTTTTTGATCGCACCGGCGGGGTGTCCAGCGGGATTTATGCCAGCCGCAATTGCGGTTTGGGCTCCAACGATGCCCGTGAAAATGTGCTGGCCAACCGTGCCAGCGTGGCTGCCGAGCTTGGCACTTCACCAGAACGGCTGTTGACGCCTTACCAGATCCATAGCGCCCAAGCGGTGTTTGTTCATACTCCATGGATACCATGGGAGACAGCAACAGCGCCGCGGGCGGATGCCCTTGTGACCAATGTGCCTGGTCTGGCCGTGGCGGTTTTGACAGCAGATTGCGGCCCCGTGCTTTTTGCCGATCCTGAAGCCGGTGTCGTTGCCGCCGCCCATGCCGGTTGGCGCGGCGCGTTGCAT
>WGBT01000204.1 GCA_015494185.1 Hyphomicrobiales bacterium
CTGTGACACATTTTCCAACAAATTGTTCGAAATTGATCGAAAAATTTCCTCGCAACCATCCTTCGGGGGAACAAGGTTCCCCCGTTGAAAAGATGACGAGTTGCCCATATAGGAAAGGCTGTATCAAAATCCGATCGCGTAGAATTGAATTTTGAGCTAGTTTCATGTCTTTACACACAATTTATCCGAAAACCGGTTCTCACTCGAAAGACTTGTGCGTTAACCTACCATCTATTTGGGTTCGGGAATATCAATTCCGACCTCTTTGCATTTAGTAAACATGAAATCATTGATTTTCCGCGTCATTGCCCCTTCCAGCACCCCTAAGGCATTGTCCAGCTTGGTGGCCGACCAGATTGCAGCTTTTGCCAGCGCCGGTGCTTCAATATCACTCCAGTTCATGGTCACAGCAGTTGCCTTGCCACCGGTAAATGTCACCTCGGGCGCGATCGACAGCTTTACGGTATAGGCTTCGCCACCACCGTTCTTCTGAAAAAGCAGGCATGATATATCGTGTTTGGCAAGTTTCATCTGTGACTTGGGCTGGCTTCTTAGCCGGGCCAAATCTTGCTGGTCAATATTGAGCTTTGCTGTACAGCGAGCATGCGCCCAAGGCCAGTCGAGCTTTCCCCTCAAGATGGTTTTCTCGATTTCACTTTGCAGCCATGTTTTCTTGACATCGCAAGAGATGGTGCCAGGGGCAGCTTTTTTATCGGCGAAAATTTGACAAATCTGTTTTTTGCAGGCTTTGCGGTCCTCTTTTTCTTTGGCGATGATCGCTTGCAGCTCGGGGCTTATGACCTCTTCTGCCATGACTGGCACCGCCATTGCTGATAGTCCCCCAAGGACAAGAAGCATTTGTTTAGATGTCGAATAGATCATATGAACTCCTTTTGTTTTCGGGTTGTTTGAGGCGGACTCCGGGTCCAAGGCCATAGAAGCCGACTTTGGTTGAAACCATGGGAGGACGGACATATGACACTGAAGGCCAATGACAGAAGAGCGATTAGAGCTTGCCAATATGCCCGTTAGATCACACGCGCTGTTTCACTATGTGAGATATGCCAGCCGGCGACAGATCAGCGGGGGCGGTCTGCGCGCCTTTTGTCTTGCAATAGTCGTCGAACTTCTGACGCTTCCGGCGCTGCTGGCGGTGATACAACAGCCGCGCCATCCGTATCGCGATGGGATCGCTTTCCTCGCCGCGAATGGCAACGATGAGGGTGCGGAACATGATGTACAAATCCAGCCTCAGGCTGGCATTAGCAATATACCAGGCATCAAGCGCCGCCTTGTCCTCGATGGAAAGCCTATTCCCGCCATTGATCTGGGCCCAGCCGGTGATGCCGGGACGCACGGACAAGCGCACGCTCGGGTCACGGGGCAAATCCCGCGGCAATAAGGGACGTGGGCCCACGAAAGACATATCCCCGATGAAGACATTGAACAGTTGCGGCAGTTCGTCCAGGCGTGTGCGGCGCAAAAAGCGGCCAATGGCCGAGGAACGGTCTTCATCGGCAATGAGATTGCCCTGCGCATCATGGGCGCCGCGAAGCGTCCGGAACTTATAGAGATAAAAAGGCTGGCCCAGACGGCCGGGACGTTGTTGCCAGAAAAGGATCGGCAATCCGACATCAAGCGCCACCAGCAAAGCCACGATCACCGCTACCGGTGCCAACAGCACCATGAGCACAACCGCCCCCAACATATCCATGGCCCGTTTAACGGGACCGTAGGCTCCAAGGGGATCATGTGGAACGCAACCGCAGTTCCCTAGTGACGCGTTTCCTCTTGACGCGACTGAAGAATTGCCGAAATTCGTGACCGAGTTCTTATGGCCATTGCGATTATTGCGCACGGAACCTTCGCGTTCCCCTTCAAGATAGAAGTTGTCATTTGCCTTTGCTTGCGCTGTGGCTACAGTGTCTCTGCCAGCCTGATGCTTCAGTCCCTGCTGGGGAAGCAGTCCCAAACGTTCGGCAAAAAAGTCGAGCTTGATGGCACGCGTTTTCTCGGCTTGCAACAGAGCTGCTTGAGCCTGAGGCGAAAGTTTCTCAAATGGCTGCACAATGACAATTCGGTTGATCGAAACCCCATGCACCTCATATTCGGCAAGAATCTCCAAAAGTTCTGAAGGCGAGCCCAGCACCTTATGGTTCCGTACCATACGGCCGCGCATCCTCGGGTTATCGGCAAGAATCCCGACAATAGACATGCGTTTTGCAGCAAATTCGGCCACAGAGCTGATATAAAGTTCCGTAATATTGCTCAGCCCTATAACCAAGACATGCTCTCGGCCAGGCAGCGGGCAATAGGTTTCTTTCTCACTCCCCTCTGCCGTGAACTGCGCGGCCCGTTTGCGGGCCCGTCTTCGCGCCTTGATCAGGCGCACGAGAATGCGTGTTCCGCTCATGGCGCCTACCAAAAGGAACCACTGGATCAGCGGGATGGAACGCGCCACCCCTTCAAGCCGCGTTGTCCAGAATGTTAAGAGCAGCGCGCCAAGCAGCACCAAGGTGACCGCTGTCATCACCCGTAGAATATCTGGCAGACCGGTAAAGCGCCAAACCGCCCGGTGCAGCCCCATCGAATAAAAGATCCCCGCGGCAAGAAACACCGTGATCAGAGCATAAGGCAGCAATACTTCGACCTTCTGGGAAGAGAGGGTAAAATTATCACGCACCCAAAGCGCACCAAAAGTGGAAAGAACGACCCAAAAGAGATCGATACCAAGAAGTAAGACTCTACGCACTCACGCCCCCCGCCACATAGGAATGTGGGATCGCATCTAAACTATAACTAACCCAGAAATAAAATATATTGGTCTACGATAGCGCGTCAATGAGTTACGTAAACAAATTTACATATTGGGTTATTCTTCTCCTGGTGTTACATGGGTGCCACTTCATTCGTTGATAACAACCCGTTGTTTAGCTGCTCTTTTTTGGGGGGGCACCATTGGATTTACGCCACTCTTCTGGCCATTTGATATCTTGCCATGATGTTTGCTCCAAGACCCCCGTAGCGTGAGATTTGGGAGGCATTGCTGTTTTTGGGAATTGGCCAGGCCAGGCTGTGGAAGGCTGTGGGCGCGGAGGAGCTGCTGACGGCGGTTGTGCAGGCTTTGGTGAAGAGAGGGGGGCTGTCGTTGCCGCTTCTGACCGGGCCTTGACAGCCTCTGAGGGAGGAACCAGCAAGGCACAAGCGAAAGCGAAAAGCGCCATCATTGCAGCCGTTCGTAACGGATAATCGACCAGGGAATGCAGCAAAATCAGAGCGATGACCAGGGTTGCCGCCTGAGCCAGTAAATGATCGATCCCCTGGGAACCGGCAGGAGGATGGCGCCAAACCTGAAAGGTTCTGACAGCATACCATGCGCAGAACGAGGCCAACAGGATGAACCCGAAAAGGCCGGCTTCGAGCCAAAGCTCAAGAAAATCGTTATGGGCGTGATTGGCGTAGATAGGCCCAAGGTTTTCAGCTTCTTCAAATTTCTTATAGACCGGGACAAAGGATCCCATGCCAGCACCAACAGGCCAAGCGGCTTTGGCGGCTTTTTGGGTGACTTCCGCAATGGTCAGACGCAAGTCCTGAGCGAGTGGACGATCAAAGCGCTCCATGAGGCGAAACAGGGCGAATTGTGCTGAAAAGATCACGGCCAAGGCGACACCCGCCCATATGACACGGGTTGAAGTTCTATTTTTCGCCTTGCGTCTGGCTCCCGCTTCCCTCTCCTGCCGGCTGTTTAAGAGACTCATCAGATAAATACCCATAAGGGCCAAGATGGTCAGGCCAAGACCCGCGCGGGAACGCGCCATAAGCTGAGCGCCGACAAGGGCTGTGATGATCGTAAATCCCGCGGCAAGAAGCAAAATTTTCAAGCTGGCCCAATTTCTTGGACTGAAATTCGTTGGCAAAAGGGAGCCGCGCCGTGTGGTTGCCTCCACATCCATCAACACGGCCAAAAGCCAGGCTGCAGCGAAAAGGGTGACCGAATAGAGCAAGGCCGAATAATGGTTGCGATTGGCGAAAAAGCCAACGGCTTCGGTTGGGTTTGTGAATTCATAGAAGCGCAGTGGACTTGCGGGGCCCTGCCCCACCTGAAGCAAACCAAGAAAGACACTGATGAGCCCAAAGGTGATGATCGCCAAAGAGAGTTGCCGCCGGGCGGTATAACCAAGTTGAAAGACGGCGAGAAAAAGCGCCAGGGGCGGCAGCAAGGCCAACAGGCTCAGCCAAGTGTCCCGCGGAGAAAGACTAAGCGGCATTGAGGGGAGAGAATCACTTGTAAGCTGCATCGCGGCCATGATTTCATGGCGTGCGGGGAACAAGGTCCAAAGTTCCGGTGGCAGCGGAACAAGTTGCAGAAGGGGCAGGAGGACAAGCGCCAGACAGAACAAAAGCGGCGCCCATCTCTGCCAGCTTGGTAATTTAGCTTGGAAGGGCGTTTTCAACGCTGTTTCCGGCCCAGCTTTAGCGGAGGCAAACAGGGCCCAAAGGGCGATCAGCAGGACCGGGATGGCAATCAGCTGCAAAATGACATCGGAGAGGAACCCCGGCCTGGTTCCTCCTCCCAAAATCAGACTTGCGAATGTGAGGATAAAACCGCCACTGATCAGATATCGATACACGGGATTGCCCTGGTTACCCCTGAATTGAGTTGCCCCTGAATTAACACAAACAGGTCTGCCGAGACGTTTCGCGGCAGACCTGAAAAAGAGGTATGATATTTAAATATGATGAGGGGAAATCTCAACTCTGCCTAAAGTCCCACAATCACGAAGTTCCACGATCATGATCTTCCTTGTTGTTCCCCTCCTCTGTGAACCTCCATCCACTCTTCTTTGTCCCTGTAAACTTCAGCCACAACTTATCGTTATTTAATTCTCTGCGAGTTTATTCTTCATCGCTTTATTGAGGACCTAACCTTCTAGACTACTCCAGACTTCCCCAATCCTAAAGACAACCACACAGGCCAGAGACACTAAGAATTCAGAGTTCACGTATATATGTATACTTATAACCGCAAAAGATGTTACGGGCTTGCAGGCGCATCACCACCCTGGTTTGCGGCGACAGCAACGCCAACACCGATGGCCGCAGCAACAGCAGCACCTGCGACAAGGGCCCCTGTGCTAATCCCTGCGATTCCACCTGCAGCGGCCGCAGCTCCAGCCGCCGCACCTCCGGCACCTGCCCCCCCAGCAGCTCCAGCCGCCGCAGCTGCGCCCGTTGCGGCCTGAGTTGTCATTGCGCCGAACTCGACCCCGGTCACCATGGTTGAGGCCACGGTTGTGTTAATGGTCGCCATCTGCCCTGGCCCTAACATCATCATCTGGCCATTGGAGAACATGACTTTGGCGCTCCCTCCTGGAGCCACCATCACCTTATCACCAGGATTGACAACCATGGTGTGCTTGATGATTTTGAAACCATGGCCTTTGTTGACCATCACCTTGCCGCTGATATCGGTCAGTGTTGCGGCAAAGGCGGCTGCACTCATGAGCCATACCCCCACCAGCGCTGCAAGAAACGATACACCTTTCACCATGCTGTTCACCCCCTTACCCTTAAATGGTTTATGTTTAAATGGTTTATGTTTAGAACCGACTGCGCCCATTACCTCTCCCCTCTTGATGCAAGAGTCAAGAATTTAGATAAAGCCTGCTATTGGGTAAAGTGAAATCTCCACTAAAAATTCACATCAAATTAACATTAAGCGGCGCCCATCTCAACTCGGCCGACAGGCTAAAAATAAATTACACTCCCCTTACCCCCCTTAGATAAAGAAGAAACTCCGCTCGCGTCTTGGCTCCCGCCATGCTCCAGAGTTTTTCCCAGGAAGCAGCTTGTTCATGATTTTGTCAATTTTTTAAATTTGATGTTGGGCATATTGCTGGACACCTGTTACCTGAAGGCAACAGATA
>WGBT01000205.1 GCA_015494185.1 Hyphomicrobiales bacterium
AGCCCAATCGGTCCGGCCAGACGCACCACAGCAACCCGTTTCGCCCGTGACAATAATCCCATGAAATCCCTGTCTCCTGGTTCGTTCCTTTATGGATTGACGATCATGTCATGGTTACGGGTAGGCGGAATTGGAAGCGAAGTAAAGCCCCTGTTGCGCATGGCGGCCAGGAACGAACTGCCGTCTTGCTATCTTGCCAATAATGAGATTGGGCATTTGGACCTAGCGGCGGAGTTTCAGGCCCAGTCGAAACTGATTTTCCGAATAGTTGTCTTGCGCCAATTGCGCCGTGGTCCGGCTGTGTTCAAAGCGTCCGCTCAGGGCAACTTCCCGGGCCCAGTAATAGTCAAACCCGGCGCGCAGGGTGATCTCTTCAAGGTCGAGAGCAACATCTTGATAGTCGGTGCTGGTGAAACTGGCGCCAAGCAAGACGGCAAAATGGCGGCGCAGGGCATGGGCAATATCGATCTCGGCAACGCGTAATACCGAGCCGGCGCTGTTGGCGATGACGGTTTCATTGAGTTCAGAACCGGCACGCAGTTCGATGGTGGTCAGCGCACTGGGGCGATATTCCAGATTGGCTTCGAAGATCAAGCCGGCAAGGTCTTTCAGGCGGGGATCGGCCACCTTTTGCCGCCCGTAGCCGATTGCCAGGCCGCCGCGTAACTTTTCCGAAACGGTCAATTCGATGCCGCTGACAAACTCAAGCCCTTTGGAGCCGCGGCGGAAGCCATCATCGTCGAGGCTTTGCCGAAAGCGGCGGGTATTGAAGGCGATATCGGCAAAGGCGGTGAGCGCGGGGGAGAATTCATAGCTGGCGCGCAGACCGCCAAGCAGTTCCGTATAATTCCGGTCCCGGTTGTTGAGAACCGTGCCATCGTTCAGCCGGACATTTTCATAGACATATTGGGTGGTGCTGCCCCGTAAGGCCAGGGTCAGCCGGTTGAAACGATGGGACAGATTTGTGCTGGCGCCATAAGTATGGGTCCTGGTGCGTTCTGCAGCAGAGTCTGGAAGCTCTTGGGAGCTGCGGCTTTCGGTGTCGAAGTGATAGAAAAGGCTGCTTTTGAGCCGGGTGCGGGCGGTGATATCGAGCCGGGCCTTGGCCTGAGCAGAATAGCGCCGTTCGGCTTCTTCATCAAATCGATCCAAAAACTGCCGGGTGCCGCGTAAATCAAGCTCCAAGGCATGGCGGGACCAATTGGAGCTGATCCGCAGCCCCGATTGCAACTCAAGGCCCTGGTCCGATTGCGGATTGGTGGCTGAGCGAAAGAGATTGTCGATATAAAAGCTGCTGAGGCTGAGTTCAGGAAACAGCAGGAAACCGCCCCGCCGAATGCCGAGCGGGGCATAGATTTCGGCCGGGCGCATCCAGTCCTGGGCACGGCGGCGGCTCAGTTTGCGGCGCCGCGTGCGCTCATCACGGTCAACAAGAGGCGGGTCTTCAAGGGGGGCTGTTTCCACTCGAGGAGGGGCGTTTACGTTTGTCTCAACCGTTGAGCCGGCTTCAGCATCGGCTTGCGATCCAGCGTTTAAGGTGCGCTGACTGGTTGCTTCGCGGGCTTCAAGGCTTGCCTCTGCGGCAACGAGATCAGAATTGTAAATGGGATCCGGATTTTGTTGGGCATGGGCGCTGGTTGCGGTCAAAATTCCCGCGATCAATACCAGCCTTGCCCCAAACGCAGTCCTTGGAGCACAGTTCACCCATGACATTGGTCGCAGCACCGGGCAGGTGCTTTTTCGCCGCCGCACTTTCAAGCCCTCATGCCAAAAACAAGAAACTGGTGTATAAGTCCAGACAGATATGAGACATCCCTACCCAGCCTGATTGCCGCCTCAAGCCATCCTTTTGGCGCCATCGTCGCTCGCCTCACCCTTTTCCGGGTGAGCGACGATGGCTTTGGGAGGATGGCGGGCTATCCTTCTGGTGAAAAGGAAGCGAGCTTCCCCCCCCTATGCAACCTAGGACAAACCATTGAAACCATTTGAGGATGGCTTGGATCACTTGAACGCCTACAACTCAAACGAAACAATTGAACAAGTTAGAATGATAGGGTTAATTTAGGGTTGCCGATTGTGTGTCATTGGGCGGATGCCATCGAAGACGAATTTGCCCTGTTGTGTTAGGTGCTGTTCAAAGCGGACGTCATCGAAGCAGAGCAGCGATAAGCGTTTACAGGCGGGCGGCGGGCATGATAACGCATCAGGCCAATGGCGCAGGGGGACTGTTGGGGGATGGCCCGGGGAATGGCCAAGGATTGAAACGGCGTAAGGTTGGGGGGAGGACAGAAATTGGGGGAATTGAAAGACATGCCAGATTCGACTGTCACAGGCCACTTGCCAGACCGCAGCCCCTGGTCGTCGAAACAGGTGGATCGTCTTGCCGATGATCGTCTGCTCGGCTCGGCGCGGCGTACCCTGACGCTGGAAGCCGCGGGGCTTGCGGCGCTTGAAGAAGCGCTGGAGAAAGGGGAATTGGCAACGGCTTTTCCCGAGGCAGTGCGGCTGATTGGCGCCGCGCAGGGCCGGGTGATCATTACCGGTATGGGAAAATCCGGTCATATTGGGCAAAAGACCGCTGCTACACTTGCCTCGACCGGCACGCCGGCCTTTTTTGTCCATCCCGGCGAGGCGAGCCATGGCGATCTTGGGATGATCACCCCGCAAGACGTCATCATTGCCTATTCCTGGTCGGGGGAGACGGTGGAACTGGTCAATCTGATCAACTATTCGCGCCGTTTCAAGGTGCCGTTGATTGCCATCACCTCAGCGCGCGAAAGTGCGCTTGGTCAGGCGTCTGAAATCGTATTGGAGCTGCCCAAAGCGCAAGAAGCCTGTCCGCATGGTTTGGCGCCGACGACTTCGACGACCATGCAGCTTGCGATTTCCGACGCTTTGGCAATTGCCTTGCTGGAGGCAAGGGGCTTCACCGCGGGGGATTTCAAGATCTTTCATCCAGGAGGCAAGCTTGGGGCCTCGCTGCAATTCGTTGCCGATATCATGCATAAGGGAGAGCGGTTGCCATTGGCGCCAACCGAGATGCCGATGAGCGAGGTGATTCCGCTGATGACCGAAAAGAGCTTTGGCTGTGTTGGGGTGGTCGATGCCGATGGGCAGTTGGTCGGGATCGTCACCGATGGCGATTTGCGCCGCAAAATGGGGCCCGATTTGATTGCCGCCAAGGTCTGTGAAGTCATGACCCCCAATCCCAAGACGGTGGCCCCGGATCTGCTGGCTTCGGCCGCTTTGGAATTGCTCAACAGCTCCAACATCACCGCCTTGTTCGTGGTGGAGGACGGCAAGCCGGTGGGGATTGTCCATATCCACGATTTGTTGCGGGCCGGGGTGGCTTGAGAGGCGCACGCTTTGGGCAAAGCGCGCTCAGCCCGAGTTAAACAGGGACAATCAAGCTAAACAGGGGCAATACAATACAGGTCAAAGGATGTCATAACGCAATCGCAGTGATGAGCAAGGCAAAAACAGCTGGCAGAGCGGGCAGGCGGTTTCATCCGTATGACAGGCATGACAATTCACAATTTCATTCATGATGAACGCAAGCGGGGCATGGCGCTGCAAATCGTGGTGTTGGCGGTGGTGCTCTGGCTTGGCTATCAGGCGTTTGCCAATGCGCTGGCGGCCCTTGAGCGTAACAATATTGCCACGGGGTTTGGCTTTCTGGACGAAACCGCAGGTTTTGCCATCAATCAGACGCTAATCCCCTATTCCGAACAGTCCAGCTATGGCCGCGCTTTTCTGGTCGGGCTGCTCAATACCCTGCTGGTTGCGGCCATTGGCATCTTGCTTGCAACGGTCGTTGGCTTTGTGATCGGCGTGGCGCGTTTGTCGAAAAACTGGCTGATAGCCAAAATCGCCGCGGCCTATATTGAGATTTTTCGCAATGTCCCGCTGCTGTTGCAGCTTTTCTTTTGGTATTTCGCGGTCTTGCGCGCCTTGCCCCATCCACGCGCGAGCCTCTCCCCGGGGGG
>WGBT01000206.1 GCA_015494185.1 Hyphomicrobiales bacterium
CACCAAAAGTACCTACACACAAGATCAAACTTTTCCCGAAGCCATCGCCGTGCTTGACAATCTGGGCGAGCCCCACCTTCCCTTTCGTCCATTGGACGGATTTCAGGCCGAACCGTCCCATGTCACCATCGATCTGTTGCGCCAATGGCACGCAGCCGCTGCCTCCCATTGGCGAAACCCGCCAAACAGAGAGCCACAAGCCCCGCCAAGCCCATAACAGTAATAGTTTATTTTTTTATATTTCCTGATAAGTTATGTTGACAATCCCAACACTTTTCTCCTGTAATTCAAAGGGGGCAAACGGCGACATCACAGCCAGAGCAGTTCAAACGAAAGAACACTGGAGATCATGAGAGAGCATGGCGGCAGAAGTGGCTTTTGATGTTGGGAAAGAGCAAAAGAGCCCACAAGACGCACTTAGCTCAAGCACAAACCGTTATCGATATGGGGAACCACCTGCCCATAGCGCAGAAAATAACCATCTTCGCAGCCTATCTTTGACACGGCGGCTTGAGACTGGCATAGGTGGTAAGGTGTCGCTCTTGAAATTTTGGCGGGGTCATAGTGATCACCATTCACTCCCGCTTTGTTAAGAAGCTATGGCTCAACTACGCGCGTAGGTTATATTGAGGTTTCAGAAGTTATGGGAACCACGAGGACGATCTTTCTATCAACACTCGCAATGGCCTTTATGGTTTTGATGGCGGGGGGGGCATGGGCTGTCTGTAAAAAGAAGACCGCCGGTTATTTCAAACAAATGGGCGTTGCTACGGCTGTGCAAACCGCCGTTGGGGCCACAACCAAGACCTCCCGGCGTATCCGTGGCATTGAACGTTCCCTCACCGGCCGGCCTGGTGATCCTGAAAATGGCAAGCGGATTGTCTTGAACCGTAAAAAAGGCAATTGTCTCGCCTGCCACAAAATTTCGGCTCTGAATACGTATCTCTTTCATGGTGAAGTGGGGCCCAAGCTCGACGGTGTTGGCAAGCGTTATCCTGAAAGCATTCTCCGGCAGCTCATTGTCGACTCACGGGTCTACTACCCGAAAACCTTGATGCCACCGTTTTATGTGAACTCGAAAGAGCTGAATGACGTTGCCAAGAAATACCACAACACGACGATTCTGACCGCCCAGGAAGTCGAGGATGTCGTGGCCTATATGAAAACACTTTGAGGTCTTATAAAGAAACGTTGAAGCAATCCGTTTGAAACAAATGTTTGGGTATCCGTTAAGGGGTGGACGGCGAGAGGATGGACGGTGATGATGCGCCAGGTAATACGCTTCATGACAAGAAGGAGCCAGCAATTTATCAAACAGGCGCGCGGCCAGAGCCGGCTAAAGGCCCCGTTTTGGGGTAACAATATTCAGACGACACAGGGAACAAGTGTTCTGCTTGAGAAGCATATCAAGAAGCGCAAGAAGCATATGGCGTCTTGGGAAAAAGTTCTGGGGGGGAAAGGTCTAGAAAAAATGGGAAACCACGGAAAAGCAGCCAGCCCAGGAAAGTTCGCAGGGCTGGTATTGGGAGCCCTTGCAGTATCCATCATCAGTTTTGGCTATGTCAGCGTTACCGATGCTCAAACCATCCGCCGGACTTTGAAACCAGCGGATAAGCGCAATCCGCTCCCAGAAATTGTTTCCGGCTACTATTTCGCCAATGCTGAAACCCGTGCCTTGCAAGACGACGATTTCGATAATCCGGGTTTTTTATGGATTGAAGCCGGCGAACAACTTTGGAAAAAGAAAGACGGCAAAGCCGGAAAATCCTGCGCCAGCTGTCATAAACGCGCCAAGGACAGTATGAAAGGGGTCGCCACCAGATATCCCGTCTACTATAAACCATGGGGTAAGATGATCAATCTGGTGCAGCGCATCAACGAGTGCCGGACCAAGAAAATGAAGGCCAAGCGATGGAAATATGAAAGTAATGAAATGCTTTCCTTGTCCGCCTATGTGGCGCACCAATCCCGTGGCATGCCGTTGAATGTGGCTGTTGACGGACCAGAAAAGCCCTTTTTTGAGAAGGGAAAAGCCTATTATTATACCCGCCGGGGGCAATTCAATATTGCCTGTAATCAGTGCCATGAAGGTCATTACGGCAATAAGCTGCGTGCCGATTTGCTCAGTCAGGGGCATGCCAATGGGTTCCCGGCCTACCGGCTGGCCTGGCAGAAATTAGGCTCCCTGCATCGCCGCTTTCAGGTTTGTAGTTCGCTGACCCGTGCACGGGTTCTTCCCAAGGGCTCGGACACCTATGTCAACCTGGAACTCTACATCAAATGGCGAGGCAACGGCCTTCCCATAGAAGTGCCTGCGGTGCGGCGCTAAAGGGACAGGTTGTTTAGTGGAAACTTCCCCAAAAAATAAAGTGGCGCCTGGGGAAGCTTTCCGCGATGAAACAGCCTCTCCCACGCCACCCCTAGTCCTCCCGTCCCCTGGTTGCCGCGGAAGATAGGTATTGACCAAGGGGCGGTGTCGTGGGTGCAGCAATTTAATTTAGAGGTTCCCTAATCAATACTGGAGAGATATCCCCTGAGCTAGGGCTGTATCCTTCGCCGTTTCTCTCTTTCCATATACCCTTGAAAATTTCACATAAATTATGATGGTGGGATGGGAATCAAAGTCAGGGACCACGGATATACCGCGGGTATATAGTCAACCACAGCTATTATTTGGAATGCGATGGTTTGGGGGCAGAAAGCGAAGGCTTTGGCGCAGACTCAACATCGGGTAATTTTTCGCTCCACTTGTTCCAGCGTTTTTCTTGCTCCAACTTGGCCGCCAGAAGCGCCTCGATCAAAGCCGGTGACAACTTGTCATTGGCGTCACGAACTTTCAACTTGTCGAGAAAATATTTAATATTGCGCCGGGTTTGCGCGCCGAGCTTGCCATCAACAGCGCCAACCCGATAGCCCAGCTCTTTCAACAAAAACTGTATCTTGGCAATTTTCTCGCGCCGGGTGAGTTTGTCAAAGGACACTGGTTCGGCTTTTGCCCGAGGTTTCACTTGGTCAGGCTTGTTTTTCAAATGGGCCGAGGTCTTTTGCAGGACGCTTTCTGGCATATTTTCCAGATGGGCGGCGCGCCTTTCCTTCTTTTGCGTCTTATCTTGCGGCATCTGAGCGTCGGCTTGTGGCAAACTGGGCTTATCAGTCGTAGCTTTAGTCGAGGACGTCTCTAAGCGGGCATCGGTCTTGCCTGCAGCCAGTTGATAGGTCTTTCCGGCTCTTTCCTGTCCTGCCGTCTCGAGTGAAAGGAAAAAACGGGCCGCGACCCAAGCCGCGCTCAGCACCGTGAAAAGCAAAACGGCGGCGGCCATATAAGGAACCGGATCAACCGGGCGAAGGGCGCGAATCCGGGCTTTTGCCCGACCTCTGAACTGGGCAAAATCCCCCTTTCTGCTGGCAAGATAGTTCTGATAGCTTGCAATGCTCCCCTCGGCCTCCGCCTGTGTCCAGGCTTGCCGATCTTCCAAAACCGATCGTTTTTCCGCCGCCAATTTCGCATAAGGGCTGCTGGGATGGTTGGCGACAAAATCCTGGAATAAAGTTGCATCCTGCTTGTCCGCAATTTGCGCCCAAACGGCTTCCGCCTTGGCCAGCTCGCCTAGGCAATCTGTGCGGGTTTTGTCCTTGAGATCAGCAATGGCCTCCCTCGGGGTGAGATAAACCCGGCCCGGCGCCAGACTTTCCAGCACGCCAAGAGCGGCCATTCTCAACCGTTGCTTGGCGGAAATCCCTGCCAGATGCAGGATCCCCCCTGCTGCCTGGACATTCTCAAACAGGCTTTGCAATCCCTCAAACGCCGCCCCATCGATCCGTTTCACCGCCCTCATATCCAATACCAAATGGGTGATATCCGGCCGCGCCGCCAATGGCGCAAGAAGCTGGCGTTCGAGTTCGGCCGTATTGGCGAAATTGAGATTGTCATGCAACGCCAACACCAGAACATGATCGGGCAAATCCAAAACATCTGCCCTTTCTTCGCTGTTGATGGCGTGCGGATCAAGCACGGAAAGTTGCGGCCGTGCCGTCTGCCATAAATAAAGCCCCACCGACGCCAAAATCACGGCCGCCAATCCCCATTCGATGCCAAACAGCAAAATCGCCAAAAGACCGCCCGCAAAACCGGCAATATCCCATCTGTTATAGCGCCAAGCCACACGCAACGGGGCGATATCGATAGCGCTGGCAGCGGCAACAAGAATAATGGCCGCCAACACCACTTTCGGCAGCCACGGGCTCAACGGGGCAAGGGCAAAAATGCTCAAGGTCAACACCACAAGCGTCACAAAAACCGAAACCCGTGTCCGCACGCCTGCAAGCTCCGACAGCCGGGATCTTTCAGCACTGGCCGCCACCGGAAAGCCTGCAACCAGCCCCGCCCCCAGATTGGCCGCCCCAAGGGCCATCAACTCACGGCTTCGAGACAGGGATTGACGTTGCCGTGCAGCCATTGGCTGCGCTACTTTGCGGCTTTCATAGGCGGCAATCAGTGCAATCAACAAGGCGCCTGGAAGCAAGGCTTGCAAAACCGTCCCATCCAGCTCCGGCGCGGCCAGCACCGGCAGCTTTGCCGGGATCGGGGTAATGGTGGCGATGCCAAATTTCAAATCAAGCTGAAAAGCCGCGACCAGAAAAAGCCCGGCCAACATCACAACAAACGGCAACCCATGAGACAGCAGTTCAGCCGTTTTGCGGTCTCCTCCGGCCCGGCGGATCAGATCCGCCAATTGAGGACGCAGCAACAAAGTGGCCAAGATCAGCAGTCCCATCAGTAAAGTCACCGCATTGATCGAGGCCATTTGCGCCCCCATATCCCGCAGCATTTGCGGGATCGATTCCCTGTCAGACACAAAAACCCCAAGGAAATGAGGCAACTGCCCAATCATGATCATCACGGCCAACATCGTAATCGCCCCAGCCATCATCGGCCGTGAAAGAAAGTTCAACAAAATCCCAAGCCGGGCCAGTCCAAAGAAGGTCAAAGTCAAGCCGGTCAACAAAGCCAGCAGCATCGCCAAGCCCAAATAGTCTTGCGATCCGGAAGCCGCCAAGGGACTGAGCGTCGTCAACACCAAAAACGCGATGATCACCATGGGGCCAACCGACAACGCCCGGATCGAACCGATCATGCTGTAGAGCAACAGGGGAAAAATCGCAGCGGAAAGACCGGCATAAGGGGGCAGCCCCGCCAGCATCGCAAAGGCCAGCGCCTGAGGAATGAGAATAATCCCGGCCATGAAACCAGCCGCGGCCTCCCCCCAAAGCCAAGTCAAATCGGTTTGGCGTCGGTTGCGCCCCTTCGCGGCGAACACCAAACGGGCTTGAAGCCTCTCCTTCCCTGTCTGATAGCGTTTGACAAGCTTGAACAACGCCTGACGCAAGGCTTGTTGAACCCGGCGTTGAATAGCTTCGGCAGGACTGCGCGGTTGAACGGCTTGGTCAAGCTGGACCAAACTATGCGAGCGTGGAAGGACCTGTTCCCCCGGCGGCTCATCGTCACCTGCGGGCGTTCTGTCTGTGGAAGTGCTGTCTGTTAGCAGCTCTGATAGGCGCGAAGGATTTTCTTGCCGTTGCTTTCGTTCGGGGGAAATTTCGGATGTTTCAACCCCTTTCGCCGGATTGCAGACAGATGAATTGGCTTTCTCATAGCCTGGTTCATGATTCTTCCGGTCCCCGGATGTGAACCCGTCTGTCATGCTCGTCCCCAGCGGTGATGTCTGGTGGTTGCCCTCTGGCGTCTTCATCCAAATCCAAACGGCGCGTTGGAGAGCGCCCAGCCAAACGGACTGGCCTCACACTCCCCCCGCCAGATGGCAATCACTGATTGAATTGTCATGATCAACAATAAAACTATCGAAATAGAATTAAATCAAGGTTCACAATCCAGAAATAAAAAGGACATCATCACAACGATGTACTTGTGGCAAAATATTTTTATCTAAAAATATACATCATTAATTTGCAGATGATGTGGCGAAATCGGCAGGAAGGGACTTGGCGGGGGGGGTATCGAAAAC
>WGBT01000207.1 GCA_015494185.1 Hyphomicrobiales bacterium
AAGCCCTAATAAGGACCAGTTACCCTCCAAGCCATCCTTCCGGAGCCATCGTCGCTCGCCTCGCCCTTTTTTGGGCGAGCGACGATGGGTCTGGAAGGAGGGCGGGCTATCCTTCTGGTGAATCAGAAGCGAGCTTCCCCCACCTACCCACCTAAATGAACACAACAAGCATTCAAGAGGGGCTCATCTCTATCTGAACATATTCAGCGCTTGATTTCCAGCTTGCGGTGACGCACATTGAGCCAATGCCGTGGACCGATAAAACTCTGATCGATGCGCAATCGCTGAATTTGCGCCGCAATGGCCTTCAACTGTTGCATGATGTCTCGTTGCATGTCGACCGTGGCGAGATCGTGACCCTGATCGGTCCCAATGGCGCGGGAAAAACCACACTGGTGAAACTTTTGCTTGGGCTTGCGACCGCCGATAGCGGCACGATTCGCCGACATCCACAGCTCAAAGTCGGTTATGTTCCGCAGCGTATCTCGATCGATCCCGCAGTTCCGCTCACGGTTGAGCGCTTTATTACCCTTGGCTTGTCTGCGACACAACAAAAAGTGCACTCACTGTTGCAAGAAACCGGTGCCGGGCAGCTTTTCGGCAAGCAGATGACGCATTTGTCAGGAGGAGAGTTTCAGCGTGTGCTTTTATCCCGCGCCTTAATTGCCGATCCTGATCTGCTGGTGCTCGATGAGCCTGCCCAAGGGGTCGATATGCGGGGAGAGGCTCGGCTTTATGGTCTGATCGAGCGGCTGCGTTCGCAACGCGGATGTGGCATTTTGATGGTTTCCCATGATTTGCATATCGTGTTTTCCGGTTCTGACCGGGTGATCTGTTTGAACCGTCACGTTTGCTGTTCCGGGGTGCCGGAACAGGTTGCCAAACATCCGCAATATCAACAGATTTTTGGAACTGAACATGCCAGCGCTTTTGGGCTTTACCGTCATGAGCATGATCACAGCCATGATTTGACGGGCCGGATCATCAGCCGCAGCGTCAGTAATGGGGATAGCGCTGCTGAGAAGGCATCAACGACGGCTCGGCTTGCGGATTTTCAAAACCGGGATCATCGCTAGTTGTATAATCGATTGAAAGCGGCTGTGCCGTGTTGGCGGCAACAGGCGTCTTTGTAATGAGGGGAGACGTCTGTTCCATTTCGGTTTCGGTGAAATCACAGTAAGGAGTGACCAGCTTGGGGCGGCCGAAGTAATAGCCTTGCAGATAGGTCACGCCCATCGACCGCAACAATTCGGCCGTGCGCTGATCCCGGACCCCTTCGGCCACCGTCTCGATGCCAAGATTGAAGGCAAGGCTGATCATCGTTCGCACAAAAAGTTGATCGTCGGTGTTTTGATAAAGCTCCTTGATGAAGGAGGAGTCGATCTTCACCATATCGACGTCAAGCATTTTGAGATTGCGGAACGAGGTGTAACCGGCGCCGAAATCATCGATCGCAACCCGGCAGCCCAGCGCTTTGACAGCCTTGACGAAGGCAATGGTATCATTGATGTCTGTGAGAACGGATGTTTCGGTGATCTCGACCATCAGCCGGCTGGCCAGTTCACGATTGTGGCCGATGCCGCGTTCCAGGGTGTCGAGCCAGCCATAGTCAAGCGTGGTCAGCCCAGAGACATTGAAGGCCAATTTCATTTCGGGGCGGTGACGGGCATAGTCGAGCACCAGATCCAGCACCCGGCGGTCGATCGGGCGAGCAAAGCCCATCTTTTCAGCAACCGGCATGAATTGTGAGGCTGGAACGATTTGACCGCCGTCGCGCTCGAGGCGAACCAAACATTCATAATGACTTGGCTGCAGATGATCGGCGCTGACAATCGGCTGCATGGCAAACTGCACCCGGCCCGTCGTTAGGGCCTCGGTGACTTCAGCTGCGATAGAATTGTTTTTGCGCCGCAGATTGTCGCGCTGCAAAGAGGGCTCATATATGACAAAACTATCAAGCGGCCGTGCATTAGCCTGATCAAGCGCATCAAGTGCCCGGCCGGTGATTTGTTCGACGGTCAAAAGGTTATTGTCGATTGCCACACCGCCAATGCAGATTTTTCCCGAGATATAACCGGCGCTGGTCTTGAACGTGTCCTGTTCGATGGCATTGATCAGCCGCCGGGCGGAGGATTCCATACCGGTTGTTTCGCAGTCGTGTAGAAGAATGGCGAATTTGTTGGAACCGTAACGGCCAATGAGGTCACCCCGGCGCAAATTCTCGCGCAGCCGGTGACCCACAGCGATGATCATTTCATCTCCGACATGATAACCGAAGCTCTCATTGATCATGTGCAGATTAGAGATGCCAACCAGGAGCAGGGCGGATTGCGGTGCGCTGCCGTTTTGCTTCTCGGAAAGCAATGCCGCCAGCAGTTTGGTAAAATAACTGCGATTGAGCTGGCCGGTCATTTCATCGTAACGGCTTAAATAGTGCAGCTCTTCTTCAATGATGGCGGGTTGATTGATCACGCGCAGCAAGGCGGTGACAGTGGTGCGTCTCGCTTCCGGACGGGTGGCATCCTGGTGTGGCAAGGCATTCCACACCCCTTCCTCTTCGATCCAGATGGCCTCATCTGGATTGGGGCCGGAAGGAAACAGCCGATATTGCACCCGGTATTCGGAAGGGCCGTTGCCAGCTCGGTCGCGGGCCTCAAGAATGGCAAGCCGCCGGGCGCGGGCATGTTGAGGATCAACCAGCCGTTCATAGCTTTCACCCGTGGACACGGAAGCCGGTGCCAGGCGGGGCAATGTTTGGTCTGCATTCGACGCCCATCGTAACCGGTCTGAACGATAATCCCAGTGATAAGCGGTGCGCCCCATTTCATGAAGCATCGAAGCGGCGTCTGAAGCTTGCGCGGGCGATTGCCGATTGGCCTCATCATGGGGGCCGTTTTCCAATCCACGGGCTGATCTGCGGGCTTTGCCGCGAAGGGTTGTCAGACGCTGTAAGGCTGCCGATACGGCTGCCACGTCATCCGCTATGGTTGCCGTTTCGTTGGAAACAGCAAGATCAGCATCATCGCGGCCCATGGTTTTAGCGTCTTGTTTGATGTGCTGTTTGGCTTCGGCGCTCACGAAAGTTGCCCTCTCACAAATGATGAAAGAGATTCATTTATCAATCTTCACCCGTGATAATTGCAAATAAATATTAAGAAAATAAGAACTTTTCGCCGTTGCAAAGAGAAATATGAAAGAATTAACAAAATATTTATGGAGTATAAAACGAAGCAAAAAGATGGGGTCTTCTTTTTTGGATCGTGAGATATTTCTTTCATCCTCACGAGAAAATGATCTGTAATGATTGCAGTATACGGCCAATTAGCATCTCCATTAATGTTTGAAACAAGTTTGGGTGATTCGTTTTTTGCTGTCATAAACAGCTGCGACGCATTGTCATAAGCCCCGAAATATCACGGAAAAAGTGGGAATTTTGCGCTGAAAAAGCGCCCGTTCAATCTAGGGTTTCATGAGAAATTCGTTGTTTTATCAATTAGTTATATGTCGACCTGTGGTCTTGTCGCCATTTTTTGTGGGCAACCGAGTAGAGCTTGGGATGGTGATATTTCATTTTCGCCTTTTGCCCGATAAGCTTTGCGTCACATCAGATTTGAATGCAGTGCGTAGTCCCGGCGTTAAGAGAGGTCGAGTTCGGTGAGTTTACGGTTTCTGCTTATTCATTTCTGAAATAGGAACCAGTATTTGGTTTTATTTCGTTAACTGTCCTCAAAAATTAGTGGGGGATTTTGAATGGTAGATGAACGTGATTTGCCGCCAGAAGGTACAGAGGGCTCTGCAAACTCTGGCGAAGCGACAGCAAAAGAGACAAGCATAGAAACAGGAAATTTAGGATTGGGGATGACAGGCCATAGCAGTGGTGGAGAGGGCATGAACACCATTGCTGGGGCGGGCCTAAACAGCTTCTTTACGACATCTTCGTCCTTGTCATCGACTGGAGAACCCGCGCCTGAGGCAATTAAAATTGCTGGCGCGATAAAATGGTTTGACGCTGCTAAGGGGTACGGGTTTATAATTCCTGACAATGGCATGCCGGATGTTCTTCTTCATGTCACCGTCCTGCGAAGCAGTGGTTATCAGACGGCTTATGAAGGGGCCCGGGTGGTTTGTGAGGTTTTGCACCGGCCGCCAAAGGGGCTGCAGGCCTTCCGAATCCTGTCCATGGATGAAAGCACAGCCATTCACCCCTCACAGTTGCCGTCACGGACCCATGTAACGGTAACACCAGAGAGTGATTGGGAAAATGCTCTTGTCAAATGGTTCAACCGTATCAGAGGTTTTGGGTTTTTGACACGTGGTGAAGGCACGCCGGATATTTTTGTTCACATGGAGACGCTGCGCCGCTATGGCTTTGCCGAGTTGCGCCCTGGGCAAATGGTTCAGGTTCGCTACGGACGAGGGCCCAAGGGGCTTATGGCCGCAGAGCTCAAGCCGGTCGGTGGGCCGCCGGTTGTGGGCCTTCAAGACACTCATTGATGGCAGAAGGCGCGGTTGCGCTGTCCGGTCTGCTTTTGTGCGGTTGGCAACCGTGCCATTTCATGGCTCATTCCATGGCTATAAATTAATGACAGCCGCGGTATTCCTGTTCTGGAGTGCCGCGGTTGTTTTGGCTTCTGGTGCAAAAGATACCGACATTGTGATTTTACAAACCCAAAGTGGTGAGGTTGAAATCGCCGTCGAGTTGGCCGCCACGCCGGAAAGCCGTGCGAAAGGGCTGATGTTCCGCCGCCATTTAGGCAAGTATAATGGGATGTTGTTCCTATATGACTTTGATCATGAAGTTCAGATGTGGATGAAAAACACGATTTTACCACTCGACATGATCTTTATACGTCGCGATGGGGTGGTCCACCGAATAGAACATCATACCCAACCCTTTTCAGAACAGATCATTTCTTCCCATGGGCCGGTGCGTGCTGTGCTTGAGCTCAATGCCGGCAGTGCGGCCGCGTTTAATTTGCAGCCCGGTGATAAAATTCGTCATCCTTTCTTTGAGGCGCATAATAAGGCCAAAAAATAAGACCAAAAAGCCTCAAGCTTCCTCAAGATAATCCAGCGGTATTTATCATTGCCCCCTGATGTTTTTCGTATCCCTTTGAATTTTTGCATTGATTGAACGGTATGTGACAGAAGGTCAGGGGCCGTTGGTATAAGACCAGCCCCACCTGGCATTGACACCTATGACGCCCCATTCACACGGAACATTCAAAGGGATCCGGAAAGCTTGAAAGCCTGGCGGGTATCATTCTTCGCTTAGGCGTTGTAATTCATAGAGGAGGTTGAGGGCCTCGCGCGGGGTTAGCAGGTCGGGATTGAGATTTTGTAATTTTTCGATGACCGGATGCGGTTGCGCTTGCCGATGGGGTGTCATCGAAGTTGGACGTGAGGCGGCGAAAAGCGGCAATTCATCGGCAAGAGCTTCCGAATCCGGCTTGTTACCGGCGTTTTCCAGTTTGGCGAGCACTTCAGAAGCCCGTGCGATCACCGGTTCGGGCAATCCCGCCAGCTTCGCCACCTGCAGACCATAAGAGCGGTTGGCGGCCCCAGCGATGACACGGTGCAAAAATACGATCTCATCGCGCCACTCTTTCACTTCGATGGTGGCATTGGCGGCGAAGGGGAGTTTGTTGCCCAGCGCCGTGAGCTCATGGTAATGGGTGGCGAACAAGGCCCGCGACTGACTTTTCTCATGCAAAAATTCCACAACGGCCCAGGCAATCGACAAGCCGTCATAGGTTGCCGTACCGCGGCCAATCTCATCGAGAATGACCAAAGAACGCTTGCTGGCCTGATTGAGAATGGCGGCGGTTTCAACCATTTCCACCATGAAGGTGGAGCGCCCCCGGGCCAGATCATCGGAAGCCCCGACCCGGGAAAACAGCCGGTCGACAATACCGATATGGGCCGAGCGGGCGGGCACGAAAGATCCCATTTGTGCCAACACCGTGATCAATGCGTTTTGACGCAGATAGGTCGATTTGCCGGCCATGTTCGGCCCGGTGAGAATAATCAGCCGTGCCGGGGGAGGCGTGGTTTCAGTATCACCGCTGCCGCCGCTTCCGTTTCCGCTCCTGCCCAACCGGCAATCATTTTCGATAAAAGGCCCCTCGCCTTGCGCCTTCAGCGCCTGTTCCACGACCGGGTGGCGGCCGCCGATGATTTCAAAGGCGGTGCTTTGATCGATTTTGGGCCGGACATAGTTTTGTTCAACGGCCAGTTCCGCCAGGGCTGCGGTGCAGTCCAGTTGCGCCAGAGCATCGGCGAGTTCGGCGAGAAAGGTTTCTTGCAAGCGAATCTGGCGCACCAAATCCGCATAAATCTCCTGCTCGATTTCAAGGGCGCGATCGGCCGCCCGGTTGATTTTGGCTTCGGTTTCGGAAAGTTTGGCGGTTGTAAAACGCACCGCATTGGCAAGGGTTTGGCGATGGGTGAAAGTCTGTGCCAAGGGTTCTGACATCAGTTTCTCACCATGCAAAGCAGTGACCTCGATGAAATAGCCCAGCACATTATTATGCTTGATTTTCAGCGTTTTGATGCCGGTTTCTTCGCTATATTCGGCTTGTAGCGCAGCCAAGATCTGACGGCTTTCGTCCCGCAGTTTGCGGTTTTCATCAAGCTCTTGGTGATAGCCCGGACGGATAAAGCCGCCATCGGATTTGCTCACTGGCAATTCGTCAGCCAAAGCGGCCGAAAGCTTGGCGAAAAGCGCATTGTCAGGGGCTGCCAGCTTGCGGGTATAGGCCGCCAGCAGATCCGGCAAGCCGAGCTGATCACGCGCCTCGCGTAACAACTCTCCCAACGCGATTGCAGCTTCTAAGGTGGCGGCCACAATGCCCAAGTCCCGTGGGGAGCTGCGCCCCAAGACGATCCGTGACAAGGCTCGGGCCAGATCCGGACAGGCTTTCAAATGGTTGCGGAGCGCTTCGCGCAAGCTTGGCTCTTCGACCAGAAATTCCACCGCATCGAGCCGCTGCGCAATGACCTTCACATCGGTGAGCGGGCTGGCCAACCGTGCCGCCAAGGCCCGGGCGCCGGGGCCAGTCATGGTGCGGTCGATGGCGCCCAACAGGCTCAAGGCTTTCTCGCCGCTTTGGGTGCGCAACAGTTCCAAACTCGCCCGGGTGGCGGCATCGATGACCATCACGGTTTGCGGGCCTTGGCGGATCGGCGGGCGGATTGCCGGCTTGGCGCCCAGTTGGGTCAGCTCGACATATTTCAACAAGCCGCCAATTGCGGCAAGTTCATTGCGGGAAAATTCACCAAAAGCGTCAAGGGTGGCCACTCCCAGCTGCTCCTTAAGCGCAGCCTCGCCGGAGCGGGCATTGAAATGGGCCGAGGGCAGGGGGCTCAACACCGCGTTTGACTGGGGACCAAGGGATTGTTCGATTTTTTCGCGTAGCTTGGTGTCTTCGAACAATCGGTCAGGTAACAGGATTTCACTGGGTGAGAGGCGGGCAAGCTCGGCGGAAAGATCATTGAAGGCGACATTGGAAATCAGAAACTCGCCGGTGGAAAGATCTAGCGATGCAAAGGCCAAAGCTTCATTTTCAGCCCCGCCAGGACGCACGAAAAGGGCGCTCAAATAGTTGTTGCGGCCCGCGGCAAGCAGTTTGTCTTCGGTGATGGTGCCCTTGGAGACGATCCGCACCACGTCCCGTTTGACGACCGCCTTGTGACCGCGTTTCTTGGCTTCTTGAGGGTCTTCGAGCTGTTCGCAGACGGCCACCTTGAAGCCTTTGGCGATCAGCTTTTGCAGATATTCATCGGCAGCCTTGACCGGCACCCCGGCCATTGGGACGTCTTCGCCAAGATATTTGCCGCGTTTGGTGAGATGAATGCCAAGTACTTGGGAGGCGACTTCCGCATCTTCAAAAAACAGCTCATAAAAATCTCCCATCCGGTAAAACAACAGGCAATCGGGATTGGCAGCACGGATTTCGATATACTGCGCCATTCCCGGCGAGACGGATGAGGTGGCTTTGCTGTGAGTTTGAGGCTGGTTGGCGCGATGGCTCCTGATCCGCTGCTTTGGGGAGCTGTCTTTGTGAGGGCTGCTCATGTTTGTGCGTTCTGGTCAGGCTGATTCTCAGGGCCGTTTCACGCCGGTTGATTTCGAGGCTTGTTACAAGGTTCCCTTGGTAGAGGGGATTTTACCCGCCTGGCGCGGATCAGGTTCAATGGCGATGCGCAAGGCCCGCGCCAATCCTTTGAAACAGCTTTCGGCAATATGGTGATTGTTGCTGCCATAAAGTGTTTCGACATGCAAGGTAAGGCCGGCATTCATGGCAAAAGCCTGGAAAAATTCCTGAAACAGTTCGGTATCGATCTCGCCAATTTTCGGGGCGTTGAACTGAGTGCGCCAAACCAGAAACGGGCGGCCTGAAACGTCAATCGCAACCCGGGTCATGGTTTCATCCATCGGCAAATCAACGCTGGCATAGCGGGTGATGCCGGCTTTGTCACCAAGCGCTTGTTGAACCGCCTTGCCAAGCACAATGCCGCAATCTTCCACGGTGTGATGAAAATCGATATGCAAATCACCCTTGCAGCGCAAGGTGATATCGATCAGCGAATGCCGGGAGAGCTGTTCAAGCATGTGATCGAAAAAGCCCACGCCTGTCGCCACGTCATATTGCCCGGTGCCATCGAGATTGAGGGTGAGGGTAATATCTGTTTCATTGGTTTTCCGGGTCAGGGTGATTTTGCGCATGTTTTTAGGGCTTCGTCTTTAGCAAGTCTCATGAAACCAGGATTTCAGGTTCTGGATTTACCCCCTGGCTTGAGACGATGCAAGGCGAAAACGAAGCGGCTCCATGATGGGAATAGATGGAAATACAAAAGACCGGCTCTTAACCTGACAGAACAGTGGCCGATTTCAGACATTGAAAGATAGATAACGACGCTTTTGTATATCCCCAAAATACCCCCAATCTGATTGCCGCTCAAGCCATCCTCCCGGAGCCATCGTCGCTCGCCTCGCCCACCTTGGCGAGCGACGATGGATGCGGGAGGATGGCGGGCTATCCTTCTGGTGAATCAGAAGCGAGCTTCCCCGCCACGAGCACCTCTAAGGAGGCATTAAAGAGAGTCCCAAATCAAGACGTCTCAAATCACCTGAACGCGTAACATTTTCCGTGTTTTCTTGTTCATGATTGTAAATTCCTATAGACTTGTCTTCTAATTGCCGGACAATGTTCCTGATCTGGCCATAGTTTCCGGGCAGTTTGGCGCCGTGACCGGGGAGCCGGGTGCCAAGACAATGATGGTGACATAGCAACGGTGAGCCGGCTGCGGTTTCGTGCTGCTTTTGCGCAGCAAATGAAGGGACGAAGGGACAGGATAAATGATTTGGCGACGGCCCCATCAGCTGACAAAAGTGACAAACAGGGTGATTGGGGGGCTTTTAGGCCTTTTGGCAGGGCTGTTGCTTGCAGGCTGCGCCCTTAATGGTGGTTCGACCGCAGAAAATACCGTTGGCGATATTGCCAAGGTGGTGCCTGATGTCAGGGCGCAAAACGCGGCTGCTCAATCTGCCGACACACCGGCTGTTGATCCGATCGCGCAAAAGCCTGGGGCTGTCAAGGTTGCGGTCTTGTTGCCTTTAAGCGGGAATCGCAAAGCCGCCGAGCTGGGCCAGATGCTCAAACAAGCTGGCGAGCTTGCGATGTTTGATTTCAACAACCCCAATGTGGTGTTGATCCCCAAAGACACCAAAGGCACCCCCGAAGGGGCGCGCGAAGCCGCCAATGCCGCAGTTCGTGCCGGCGCGTCTTTGATTTTGGGACCGCTGTTTTCAAGTTCCGTTGCCGCCGCAGCTCCCATTGCCAAGGCCGCCAATATTCCCATGATCGCCTTCTCCAATGATCAACGGGCCGCCGGGGATGGGGTCTATCTGCTCAGCTTCTTGGCGGGACGTGATGTCGAACGCATCGTCTCCTATACCATCAGCCAAGGCAAAACCCGGTTTGCCGCGCTGATCCCCAAATCCAGCTATGGCAAGATCGTGCAAGACGCCTTTCAGAAGGCCGTGGCCCGTCATGGGGGACAGATCGTGGCCATGGAAACCTTTCCGCTGGAGGCCAACGGAATGCTCAATCCGGTCAAGAAAATTGCCGAATTGGCCCAGACCAAGGATGGCGCGGTGCCGCAAATCGATGCCTTGTTCATTCCAGCCGGCCGCAAGATCATTCCGATTTTGTCACCGATTCTGCCTTATTTCGATGTCGATACCAAAGCGGTTCAGGTGATCGGAACGGGGGTGTGGAATTATGACGGGATTGGGCGCGAAAAACCGCTTCACAATGCCTGGTTCCCAGCCCCAGATCCCAAAGGCTGGCGGGAATTTGCCAAGCGTTATAGCGCCACTTATGGGACGGCTCCGCGGCGTTTGGCAAGCTTGGCTTATGATGCGGTGGCGTTGGCTGTGGCTCTGTCCCGTGGTGGCCGTTATACGGTTGCCGATCTGACCCGTGCCAGTGGATTTACCGGCGTTGATGGCTTGTTCCGGTTGCGCCGTGATGGGACCTCCGACCGCGGTCTGGCCATTCTTGGAGTGCAGAAATTTGGGTTCAAAGTGGTTGATCCCGCCCCTTCAACCTTTACCCGCGCACAATATTGAGCCGTTGTTTCCTTCCCGTGAAGCGCAAATGGCTTTTTCCCTTCGTTCTTTCTCCAGGCTCGTTCTCTCTGGGGGTGTAAAAGATGGGGGATAATACCAACGGCCCCTGACCTTTCTTCGTATACCGTTCAATTTACGCAGAACATTCAAAGGGATACGGAAAGCATGGAAAAGTCGATGATAAAGACCGCCCAGTATAAAAGGCTCGCATCCTTTTCACCAAAAGGATGGCTTGGAGGACACTCCATTTGCATGAAGATGCTCTTTTAGACCAAGCCCTTCAAGTGGGACCTGTTTTTCAGATGAATTCGGATGAATTGTGCGGCAAAACTAGCTTCTAGAGCGAAATCCTATTCTCATGTGAGCGGATTTTTCTTTCGTGATTCGAACCTATACCGGAGGTTTTTATCATTGACCGTTCATACTTTCCGTATTTCCTTCAATTGATGCAAAAAGTTCAAAGGGATACGGAAAGCATGGGAGCGGTCAATGACAAATACCTCCGGTCTATTTGGCGCGGGCAGCAAGTGAAATATCGCGCAGAACATCGGCTTCAAGACGGGCATCTTGTAGGTTGACCTCCAGCGAATCCCTGATGCTGAGCATGCCCTGGACCTTGCGCGCCTCAACAACAGGCAGATGCCGGAAGCTATAACGCTTCATGATCGACATGGCGTCATGCATGTTCTGATCGGGACGGGCAGTGACGACATCGACCGTCATCAAATCCTTAACCCGCATATCGCTGATATCGCCATTGTGTTTTGCAAGTGCACGGACAATATCGCGCTCGGAAATAATCCCAATGAGATTGAAATTTTCATCACAAACCGGCATTGCGCCGATCCGGTTGACGCTGAGTAATTCAGCTGCCGCTTGTGCCGTATCTTCAGGACGGCAGACGATGACTTTTTGATTGATGCGTTTGAGATAGTCGGCAATGCTGATCGACATGAAATCGCTCCTCTTTGGTTTACTTTTATAGCCAGAAAAGCAGGGGCTCTCTGGGTAATTTGCTGATATATTTAGAGGTTTCTTATCTAGATATGCAGGGAATGAGGGCCGGCGTCAATAATGAACTGCGCGGATTTGACGCAAGCCGTGCCCAGGGCCAGGGGGAAAAGAAGAGTGAGCCTCTTTGTTCTTGCAATTTCTGCTGCCAACATCCCTGGCTTCGAGAAGCCGCAGATTGGCGCGAGATAAAATGACAAAAGAAAGCCCCCAAGATAAGAGACAGGGCTGTTATGATGAGAGAGGCGTTCTATTGGCAGCAGAAGTTTGAAGCTATAATGAACGGACCGAACGCATCAAAAAGGCTGGCACGTGATCCCCCATGCCGACGACTGGTTGTTCGCTTCGTTTGCGTGTTTTACGGCGGTTCCTCTCATCTGTCTTGGCTGACTTGTTGGCGGCAGTTTTCTTCGTCGTGTTTCGATTTTTTGTGCGAGAGGATTTGGCAGAAGCTTTCTCTTTTGTTTGGGCGCTGCGGGATTTAGCCCGGGAATTGCTTTTACTGCTTCCTTCCGAACGGCGGCGGTTCTGGCTGGGACGCTGTTCAAAGTCGGCCTCACTAGGAGGCTCGCCAAGCCAAGACAATTCTTTACCGATCAGTTCTTCAATCGCCTTGAGGGCCTTGGCATCCTCAGGAGTGACCAGTGTGAAGGCGGCTCCCTTACGGCCCGCCCGCCCGGTTCGGCCGATGCGGTGGACATAATCTTCGGCATGGACAGGAACATCATAGTTCAGCACATGGGAGACTTCAGGAATATCGAGCCCGCGCGCGGCAACATCGCTGGCGGCAAGCATGGTGATTTCCCCCTTGCGAAAGGCTTCTAAGGTCTTGGTGCGGCTGAACTGGTCCATATCCCCATGCAAAGCACCCGCATTGAACCCGTGTTTTTTCAGGGAGCGGAAGAGAATTTCAACATCGCGTTTGCGGTTACAGAAGACGATGGCATTGGTCAGATCGGTGAGCGTTCCAATGATTTCACGCAACTGCTTGCGCTTGGTCTTGGGATCAGCGCTGACCATTTTGAATTTTTGCGTGATGGTTTTGGCAGTCGTGCTGGGAGGGGCGATTTCGATGCGGGCTGGCAAATGCAGGAAATTGTCGACAAGGCGCTGAATTTCCGGTGGCATGGTGGCTGAGAAAAACAGCGTCTGACGGGTAAACGGCAGTAATTTGCAGATCTCTTCGATATCGGGGATGAAACCCATATCAAGCATTCTGTCGGCTTCATCGATCACCAGGATTTCAACGCCGGTCAAAAGAAGCTTGCCGCGTTTGAAATGATCCAGCAGCCGCCCCGGTGTGGCGATCAAGATATCGGCCCCCTTGTCGAGCTTCTTGCTCTGTTCCTCGAAAGAAACCCCGCCGATCAGCAAGGCCATGGTCAGCTTGTGTTCGGCACCGTAAGTCTTGAAGCTGTCCGCGACTTGAGCGGCCAATTCACGGGTTGGTGTGAGGATCAAGGACCGCGGCATGCGCGCCCGGGCACGGCCTTTCTCCAGACGTGTCAACATGGGAAGCACGAAACTGGCGGTTTTTCCAGTTCCCGTCTGAGCGATTCCCAAAACATCCCTGCCTTGAAGAGCAAAGGGGATGGCTTGTTCCTGAATAGGGGTTGGCTTTTCATATCCTGCGGCGGCAACCGCTTTGAGAACCTTCGTACTTAATCCAAGGTCGGCAAATGTCATATCTATCGGCGTGTGCTTTTCTTCGCTAAATGGTATTTAACATCACAGTTCTTAACTGCAATAAATATTGGCATAGGATTGGACGAAATCTTGCCGGAAAAATGAGACCTCAAAGCGCTTTAAGGCCATTAAATGGCGCACTAAGATAACGTATCGTAAATAAATTATAGGCGAATGCGTAGGGTTTTGCCATACGCGGATTGTCACATCATGTGGATTTCTCGGCCACGTTTCAAATAAAAGGGCGATTTATGGCGCTTGTGTTGCAGGTCAGAGAGGAAAGCTGGCCGGTCAAGGGTAAATTTTCGATTTCCCGCGGTACCCGGCGCCAGGCTGATCTCGTTGTCGTGGAAATTTCAGACGGTGAGCGATCGGGGCGCGGTGAAGCGGTTCCCTATCCTCGCTATGGGGAAACGGTGGCGCAGACCATCCGTGCCATCGAACAGGGGTTTGACCAGCTCAAAGGGCAATGCTCCCATGATGCCTTGCCGAGCGTTCGAGAGGCTTTGCAACAGATCATGCGGCCAGGAGCGGCCCGCAATGCCCTTGACTGTGCGTTATGGGATCTCGAGGCCAAGCAGACTGGCGCGACCATTTGGGAGCTGACCGGTGTGGTAAAGCCTGAAGCACTGACAACCGCTTACACACTGTCCCTCGACAGTCCAGATGCAATGGCCCAGGCGGCTGTGAAAGCCCGGCGCTATCCGCTGTTGAAACTCAAACTTGGGGGGCGCGATGGCAAAGACCGGACACGGCTTGAAGCGGTGCGGCAGGCAGTCCCTGAGGCGCGGCTTATCGTGGATGCCAATGAGGCATGGACAGCAGATCAGCTTCCCGGGCTGTTGGCGGCGGCGGCCAAGGCTCAGGTCGAGCTTATTGAACAGCCACTGCCCGCCGATGGTGATGATGTTTTGTGTGAAATCCGCCCGCAAGTGCCAATTTGTGCCGATGAGTCGGCGCATACCCGGGAAGAGCTGGCCGCACTTGCCGAAAAATATCAAGCTATCAATATCAAGCTCGACAAGACCGGTGGGTTGAGTGAGGCGCTGGCCATGATGAGCGCGGCGCGCAAGTTGAATTTTCGGATTATGGTGGGCTGTATGCTGGCGACTTCACTGGCCATGGCGCCTGCCCTGGTGGTGGCGGCCCAGGCCGATATCATCGATCTCGATGGACCTTTGCTGCTTGCCAAGGACCGTGATCATGGTCTGGTTTATACCAATGGGGTAATCGATTTGCCCGGGCCTGAATTGTGGGGATGATACCAAGGACTTGGCTTGGTATTATACCACCGGCCCCTGACCTTCGCTCGTATACCGTTCAATCAACGCAAAAAGCTCAAAGGGATACGAGAAACGTTAGCGGTCAATGACAAATACCGCCGGTATTAGCTGGTGGGGGTGATGACAGGTTGGCCGTCCCAGAATTTCCATAACAACCATGCGCCAAAGCTGGCCAGCGCCCCGGTGATTGCCATCACCATATAGGCATAGCCGTTGAGGCTTGTATAAAGCGGCCCGGATAGCATGGTCATGATTCCCATGACGATGCCCATTGAAAATGACGCATAGATGCCCTGCGCGGTGGCCGCATATTGTTGCGGGACGGCCTTGCTTACGAAATGAATGGCGCCCAAATGGGTGGCGCCGAAGGTCAGCGCGTGCAGGGTTTGCAAGGGAAACAACACCCAAAGTGCCGGGTCGAGCGCCGTTGAGGCCCAACGCACAATGGCTGCAACCGCTCCGATCACAAGCAGTCCCGTTATGCCAAATCGGACAAC
>WGBT01000208.1 GCA_015494185.1 Hyphomicrobiales bacterium
ACTTACTTTCTCCCTCTGCCGGCAAAGGCAAAAAACAAAGTCAACATGACCGCAAAAACAGTGATTCCAACCCCGGCCTCGACCAGCAGGATCCCCTTGTGCTGGCCGGCGATTTGATCTTTTGCAAGCATCGTATAGTCGAGAAAACGGCCGCCCTTGAGCATGGCGACGACACCAACACCGGCATAGAGCAAGACCCCAAGGCTGGTGAGAAAGCGCAGCACCGATGGGGAGATCACCCGTTCTGCGGTGTCGAGCCCGAAAATCAGGGCGTAAAGAATGAAAGCCGCGGCGAAGATCACGCCTGCCTGGAAACCGCCCCCTGGGCCAAAATCACCGTGAAACTGAACATAAAGGGCAAACAGCATGATCAGCGGGATGACGGTTTTGGCGGTGATTTCCAGAATAATATCCCGTGGCAAATTTTTATGAGATGTTGGGGGACGGGCTGTTGGGGTCTTGGCGGTGGTTGGTTTGGGGGCGCTAAGCAGCAACATCACGGCAACCCCGGCCGTAAAGATGACCACGACTTCGCCCAAAGTATCAAAGCCGCGATAGCTGGCAAGCACAGCCGTGACGATATTGGGGACGCCAGTTTCCGGCATGGCTTTTGCGATATAGTAAGGCGCCACATGAGCCTGAGCCGGGGCTTTGGGGTCACCAAAGCCGGGTAAATCCAGGGTTCCATAAACAAGTGCGGCTCCGGTCAGGGTGACGACCAATAGTGGCAGCAGGGTATTACGCGATTTGGCGCGTGGCTTTTCTTCTTTCACTTTGACGAGTGCCAGGGTCGTCAAGAACAGGACGCTGGAAATGCCAGCCCCCACGGCGGCTTCGGTGAAGGCCACGTCAGGGGCATCCATGACGATGAACAAAGTGGCCGACAGGAAGCTGAAAATCCCCGACAGCATGACCACGGCGAGCAGATTGCGGAGGCGGATGATGGCCACTGCGGTGATCGCCAGAAACGCCAGCAAAACGATGTTGAGAGTGAGATCAATCAAGGCTTGCTCCCGCTATTGTCGTCGCTGGTGTCGTCACTGGTAAGGGCTTTCAAGCCACTTTGCCGCGCCGCATTGGCCAAGGCGTGGGTCGCAACCGGGCTGGTGATGATCAGAAACAATAAGATGGCGGCGAGCTTGAAGGCCGCCAGACTGAGCCCAGCTTGAAGGCCAAGCCCCAGTAAAATGAGCATGGCGCACAAGGTGTCGGTGGTGCCTGCAGCGTGTTGACGGCTATAAAAATCGGGAAAGCGCAACAGTCCAAAGGCGCCGATGACGCCAACAAGGCCGCCGAGGGTCAGGCAGAGCCAGCTCAAGAGATCAAGGATTGTCATGATTGGCCCTCCTTGGCCGCGAAAACCTTCTGACCGCCCTGATCGTTATGATCAGGACCGGAGTGAAATTCTTTTTGCGCCACTAGGCGCTGCAGGGCAATGACGCTGATGAAATTGATCAGCGCATAGACCAGGGCGATATCGAGCAGGTCCAGGCGCTTGGTGTAAAAGGCGATAACGGCGATCAGCAAGACCGTTTTGGTGCCAAATAGATTGATGGCGGCAATCCGGTCAAATACGGTGGGGCCCAGCAAGGCCCGTATCAGCGCCAGTCCCAGAGTGACCAGAATGGCGAAAAGCGCAGCGGCATAAATCATGCTGGGCTCCCCTTTGCTGGATTGGCATAGGCGGGAACTTCTGGAATGGCGGCCGCCATTTGACCGGTGGCCAGTGACGCAGCCGATTCTTTGGACAGCGCATGGACGATGATATTGTCCCCCTGCAGTTCAAGGGTGACGGTGCCAGGCGTCAGAGTGATGGCGTTGGCATAAAGAACCCGGCCAAGATCGGTCTTGTGAGGAAGGGGCAGTGTTTGCACCCGTGGACTGATGGGATTTTTGCGCAAGCTCAAAATCCGGCGGAGCACATCGAGATTGGAAAGGCTGATCTCTTTGAGAAGATAGAGCGAAAAGCGTGGCAGTTTGGGGCTGAGCTGAATCGGAAAACTTTCATGATCCAAGATGTTCATGCGTTTGGCCAAAAATACGGTGAGCAGTACCGATCCCAGGCCCAGGCCCACGAGCAGAGGATTGTTGAAATGCCCTGACAACAACAGCCAGAAGGCCAGCAAGACAAGGCTGTAGAGTAATGTTCTCATGAAAATCTGTGCCCTATTAACAATGCGCTTGATGACATGAGGGTATTGGCCTTGGGGTTAACGGTTGTGCGCTCCCCCCACAGTTGGGGGGTATCAGAATTTTTTCAAGATTATCCGTTGGCAAATTTTTTGAGGTTCGGTTTGGCGTTTCGCCGCAGACACCATGAATATTCTGATTTTGCTGGAAAGACAAAGCTCTGTCCAAGTCTTCCCCAGAACCCGCTGGGCTGCGCGTCTGAAAGTCGCAGACCGGTTGCATCGTGCCCCTTCAGTACTTGTCACGGTGAAACGTTGTGAAAGACCTCATCATAGGCGTGCCAGGTGGCATGGCCGAGGATTGGGAAGATGATGATCATGCCGATCAACCCGGTTGCCAGGCCGAGACCGAATAGCAGGCTGATGATCGCCCCCCACTTGACCATTGGCCAGAAATTGCGGGTGACGGCAACGAAGCTCGAGCCCATGGCGGTAAAGGCATCGACATCCTTGTCAACCAACATCGGGATTGAAAAGGCGGAGATGGCAAAAACGAATGCTGCGAACAGCCCCCCCACAGCCGAGCCAACTGCGAGCATAGTCAAGCCGGTGGGGGTCAGGAATAAGACTGTGATGGTCTCCCAAAGGCCAGGAAAAGGGGTGAGACCGAAAAACAGCGCGTAGATTATGACAGCGGCACGAATCCAGATCAGCAACATGGTCATCAAAACCGCCCCGATGAGGGCGACCTGGGAGATATTGAGGCGGTTGTACTCAGGCATGGCCTCGCCCTTGGCGAGAGCGGCTTGGCGGCGGCTTTCGCGATAGAGGCCCGTGGCTAAAATGGGTCCCACCAGCATGGCGCCAGCAAGGGCCGGACCAAGCATCCATTCGAGCTCGGTCCAGATCAAGACGGCGATTGTGAGATAGCTGATCAGGACAAAGAACAAACCGTAACCGATTCCGAAAAAGGGACGGCGTTTGAAATCAGCCCAGCCTTTGGCGAGCCAACGATTGGGGGCCTTTCCCGATATGATGTTGACGCGCAACGGTTGGTAACCCTCAAGATCATCGGGAGGCGTTGTGACGTGTTCTGCCGCCATATTGCTGTCTGACATAATACGAGCCCCTTTGTTTGACGCTTAACCTCTGATTGACACTCAATTGACCACACGCTTTTTCGAGACCGAAACCTCACGAACTCGAAGAACTCTAAAGAACTCGAAATCCCGCCGCCTTCTACAGCAGGCCACGAATGTCAGCCGTTGTCAATATGAACCGTTGTCTCATTATTTATTTGTTATTTGTTGCAGGCTCGAAGGGATGCGGCAGTGTGGGATTGCCCAGTGGCCGGCCCAGCCAATCGCGAAAGATTTTGGCGATAGCCGGCAGGATGATCAGATCGCCGGCCAGAGCCGCCATGATGGTGACGGCGCATAGCTTGCCGAATTGTCTGAGCGAAGGCAGGTCTGAGAAAATCGTTACCGCCAGCCCGCAAGCCAGGACGATGGACGTCAGCACCAGAGCGGGGCCGACGCCCATGGTGGCGTTCAAAATCGCGTGTGTGGAATCACTGCCGCCACGATCCTCCAACTGTAAGCGGTTGAGATAGTGAATGGTGGCCGACAGTCCCAAACCAAAGGCGACGATCAGGGCGACAATACTGGCAAATTGCAACCCTTCGCCGCCAAGTGCTAACAGCGTGCCGGACGCAAATACCGGAAAGAAGCCCGGCAACACGCTGATTGCGCCGATTGCCATGGAGCGGAAGGCGAGCCCGACCAAAAGCGAGACCAACAACATCTCCGCCACCAGGCCCCAATTGAGCTGGGTGATCATCTTCGCTGAATTGCGCGCGGCAATCGCCGCCAGTCCAGTGATGGCGATGCGATAATCTGGATGCGCTTGACGCAATGGCGCCAGCTTGGCTTCGATGCTGTCGAGAATGGGTTGCAAATCCTTGGCGTCGATATCGGGAATGCGGCCGGTGACGACAACCGCATCTTCTTTCACCGAAATAAACCGCCGGGTGAGGAAGGCCGGCAACATATCGATATATTGTTTCAAGGTTTGCGGGTTGTCATCGCCGGATTTCCGCAGCCATTCACGCAGGGTTTCCACCGACCAGACATTGCCGAACCCGGCTTGAGCGGTGACGATATTGTGAACCTTGGCGATCAGCTCCAAGGTTTCAGGATCGTAAAGGGATTTGCCTTTGGGGAAATCGATCAGCACATGCACCGGTTTGGCGCCGGTCAATTTCTTGTCGAGGCTGGCATTGGCGGAAAGGGCCTGCTCGCGGTCGGGCACCTGATCGGCAAGCCGGTATTTGGGCTCCAGGGTGAAATGATTATAGGCTAGGGTCGCGACCGCGGCGAGGCCGAACACGCTGAAGGGAAAAGCCAGCCGCAGCACCAGCCGGGTCCAGCTGCCGATGGCATGACGCAGGGCTTGCATGGCCGGATTGCTGGGCTCTGGCGCGGCAAAATGCCCGGCGGCACCAGTACGGTTCTGTAAGAGCAAGAGGGCGAGCAGTGGCACCAGCATGATAACCGCGATATTGGCCAGCACCGTCGATAAGGCCCCGGCAATGCCAAAGGTGCGAATAAGGGCTGAAGAGGAAAACATCAAAGCGATGAAAGAGGCCGCCGTGGTTGCCAAGGTGATCAGGGCGGCAGGCACCACCACCAGCACCGCATAACGGATCGCGGTTTGCAAATCGTCCCCGGCGGCCAGCCGGTCCCGGATGGCGAAGGTGATCTGCATTGAATCGGACAGGGCGATGACCATGATCAGCGGCGACATGACATTCAAGAACAGATTGAGCTTGAAGCCCAGCCATCCCAAGGTTCCAAGCGACCACAAAATCGCAACAACCGGGGGGAGTGCCGCAATGATCACAAGGGAAAAGCGGCGTAGAAAGATGAAGGCAATGGCAATGCCAATGGCAAAGCCAATGCCGTTATAAAGCAGCTTGTCGCGCTCCACGGCATTGCGGATTTCCAACTGCATGACCGGGGCGCCGGACAGTTTCGCGGTCATATCGGTGCCTTCCAGCATCGAATTGACCGTCTTGCGGATTTCCCCAATGACGGCTTTCAGCCCTTTACGGGCGACGGCTTTGCGGTCCAAGGCCACGACCACCAGGGCCAGCGTTCCATCATCGGACAACAGTTTGCCCTTGATGATTTCATTTTCGCGAATCTGTTGAACAAGCTTTTGAAAAGCTTCGCCGGTTGGCAATTCCGCCGGGAAGAGGGGGGGCGGCACCTTGCCGTCTTTGGGGGGCTGCCGGGCGGAAAACAGGGAAACCAGCCCGCTCATGGAGTCGATGAAATTCAGCTCGATCATCAAATCGGCGAGAACGTTGAGATTGTCGCGGGTGAGAATATTGGGGCTTTCGATGACGATCAGAACATCATATTCGCTGGAGGGAAAGCGCTCGGCCATGCGTTCATAGATTTTGAATTCTTCGCTATCGGAGCGAAACAGCTCGCTAAGGGAATCATCGACTTGTAACCGCGTAACCCCAACCCAGGCCAAGGCGGAGAGGCCAAAGGCTATGATCAAGATCAGGATCGGGAAATAAAGCGGCAAAAAGCCTAAGCGTTCAAGCCCAAGGCTCAATGATTTTGCCGGTATTTGTTTCGACCGATCCAGCATCTGCATCCTCCATCACCTAAGCATGTTCTAGCGGCAAATTCTCTACGGTTGCAAATGGCAAATGGGCAGGCCCGTTAAAAAACAGGATCTGTTGCATTATTGCGTCATCTTAACTGTATTATCTTCTTTCCACTGTGAGTTTCAGGAGGTTGCGGTTTGCTGTTGCCCTGCCATTAGAGTGCGCCCCGTGTGTCTTTTGGGTTTTCAAGATTTCAGCAGGGCGTCGAGCATTTCTGCAAACCGGCGCTGTTTGTCATTGACTGTTTCGCTGCCAGCCTCGGCATAGATCGTGACATTGACATATTCGCGGGTAAATCCCAGGTCTGGATAGTAATTTTCGCGTTCCGACAAGGCCGCCGCCTCATCGAGAAATTCGCGCAATTCCTCATAGGTGGCAAAATTGTAACGCTTTTCCAGGCGGGCAGGCCGTTTCCGTTCCTTCCATTCATTTGCCATCGTCGCGTTCCTTTCAATCTGTTGCTGTCAGGATCATTGGGTTCCCTAACCGTCTTGGTGGACAAAGTCCAGATGGGTGTGCGCAATTCGCGGTGGTTTCAGGGGCTGTTGATCGGGCGCGTCTTCGACTTTGGCGGCAAAATGGTGCGTTTGCTCAAATCGAGAGAAAAATTTTTCTTCAACACTTTTAATTCACGAAAATACCCCTTATATATGAATTGCCGAGGTGATCGGCTATGGCGATAAAAGACCGTTGAAATAAACCCATCGGACCCGGGGGCGGTACCCGGCGCCTCCACCATCAGGGCTTTTGGGATGTGTTGTTGAGTGGCAATGACACCGGCGCTTTGGCCTATCCAGCCAGCTGTTTCAAGGGCTTTAGGAGCAGTGGCGCTTGAGGAAGAGAGCCCTGTTGATGGGGGCGAAATAGGATCGACGAGGGTGTAAAGAACGAGTCTTCGCCCGGCATGGTTCCGCCGTTATCGGGCCATTTCAATAGTTGCCAACGACAACTATGCTGAGGTTCCGATGGCTGCGTAAGCGGTTCATCAAACCTGAACGGAAGTCCTTGTCACTAGCATGATCAAGGCGCGGTTCGGAGGGCACCGGGCAACAGAAGCCCTCTACTTCCAAAGCTTGCCGAGATGTCAGTCGCACGGGACCGGAAAATGAAAAAGGTGGGTGTCGGGCGTCTGGCATTTATACTATAATTCTACTGTATTCCGCCAGGCGGAGCTGTGGCATGAGACGTTGCGGGGTGTGCTGTTTTCATGCCCCAAATCCAAATTACATTATTGCCATATTGATTTGATTGCTGAGATTGCAGCAGCATTTCAATTCTTAAAGAGCATGGGAAATTCGGAAAAGGGGCGAAAAGGGGTGCCGAAGACGCCTTAGGCGCACCAAGGAATGAGACCCAGGGAATGACAGTCAAGGAACAATCCCCAGGGAACGATGCTATGTCTGAATTTATATCTGACCGGAAAATTCGTTATGACCTGTTAATGCAGGATGCCATGCGCGGCATCATCAAGACTGTTTTGAAATATGTCGCCGCAAATGGATTGCCGGGAGAGCATCATTTTTTCATTGTCTTTGATACCACCCATCCAGGCGTTCAACTTTCCGAGCGGATACAGGCGCAATATCCCGATGAAATGACGATCGTTTTACAGCATCAGTTTTGGGGCTTGCAGGTGCATGATACCGCTTTTGAGGTGCAGCTTTCTTTCAACAACAAGATCGAGCGGCTCGTTATCCCCTTTACGGCGATCAAGGGGTTTGTGGATCCAAGCGTGACTTATGGTTTTCATATTGGGGGAACCGATGCGCCGAAAAGTGCGGCCCATTTGAATATGTTGATGCCCCATTCCGATTCCGGTCATGAGTCAAAGCCGGAACCATCAGCTTCAACGGCGGTGACGGCGGAGATTGCGAAAGTCAGGGACAGGCTGCGTGATAAAGCCAGCATCAAACGGAATGAAGAGGCCGATCAGAAGGCTGAGCCGGTATCGACTGACAAGCCCCAATCTGCCGAAATTGTTGAGCTCGACCAGTTCCGGAAGAAATAAAGAAATAATATTTCGTTCCAGCGCCGGCATCCTAAATCTTCCGATTTTCATATCAGGTTGCTGTTCAGTGCGGCCCGATTGTGGCTTTCTTACATCTCAAGGCGGGCGGTTGGTTTTTTCTTTCTTTAAAATTTATTGATCCGTCCATATAATTAGTCAGGCGGGGCGTGTTTGTAGTTCATAAGAGGTGGGTTATGCGTGGTTGGTTTGCATCGTTATTGGCCAAATCCAATGCCAATACTCACGACAATGATAATGCTCACGGTAATGATAATGAGCATGACAACGACAACGAGCCCCTGCCGCAGTCTGAGGAGAGCGAGGAAGAGCAGAAGGCTGCCACGGCCACGGAAGAGCCAGGAAAGGGGCGGCCTTCCCCCCAAATGGAAGACGATCTGCGCTTGCTCGATGCCTATTCGCGCCGGGTCATGGAGGTGGTGGAAAAAGTTGCCCCTTCGGTGGTTCATATTGAAATTATTGGCGGAAGAAGGGGGCGGCTTTCATCGGGCATGCCGAAGGGCCAACCGCGCGGCGAGATTGACGGCATGGGCTCGGGGGTCGTTGTCTCGCCAGATGGCCTTATTCTTTCCAACAATCATGTCGTTGAGGGGGCGGAGAAGATTTTGCTGGCCTTTGATGATGGCCGGCGCTGTGAAGCTGAGCTTTTAGGCCGTGATCCCGATACCGATATTGCGGTTTTGCGCAGCACGTCAATTCGTAATCTGAAAGCCGCCGCTTTAGGCAATTCAAAATTGATCCGCCCCGGCCAGGTGGCGATAGCGATTGGCAACCCCCTTGGTTTCACGTCTTCGGTCACAGCAGGGGTGATCTCGGCGGTTGGGCGTTCGATCCGGGCGCAAAATGGCCGCTTGATTGAAGATGTGTTGCAGACCGATGCGGCTCTCAATCCCGGTAATTCAGGGGGGCCGCTGGTTTCTTCCCATGGTGAGGTGATCGGCATCAATACCGCAATCATCATGGGGGCGCAAGGAATCTGTTTTTCGGTGGCCAGCAACACGGCTGAATATGTGTTGATGCAAATTCTCAAACATGGTCGGGTGCGCCGGGCGGCTTTGGGCTTTTTGGGAATGCAGGTCGAGTTCCCCAAACACCTGATCCATAAGTTTCGCCTGCAACAGGCCCATGGTGTGGTGGTGGGCGAGTTGATCCGTGGTGCGCCGGCAGAACAAGGGGGGCTGCGGCCGGGGGATGTGATTTTATCGATCAATGGCCAGCCGATTGCGGGGATTGACGATCTGCTGCGGGTTCTCGATGCGGATCAGATTGGCAAATCGGTTGAATTGCAGATTCTCCGCGACGGCCGGCTGAGCAAATTGGCCCTGATCCCAGTTGAACGATAAGAGGACATCGCAAGCCTCCCTGGTCATGCTCATATCTTTTCAGCCCAAACCTGTCCTTACTTTCCATGGGG
>WGBT01000209.1 GCA_015494185.1 Hyphomicrobiales bacterium
CAGCTGAAAATGCAAAAACGCTCACCATGGGATGTAAGGACAGGTATAGGCCCATGAGCCTCACAAAACCCGCTCTATCTGTCTTGTCTGCTCAAGGTGCGGATTTTTTATAATCTCACATTATCATTCCCGATTATTCCCGCAGTTCTCCCCCACAAGCGATAAGGCCTCTTTCCTCATCAGTATCCGTCAACCGCCCGTGCCGAGATTGAGGTCACGCCGTGCGGCCCTAATGCCAATCGAAAAGCCCGCTACAACATCGATCAACGCCGTTAAGGTAATCAGGAAAAACAGCGATGTCGTCGCCTGTTTGACCATCAAAAATTCAACCAGGCAGAGCACAAAAACCACAATTGACAAACCATGATCCACCAGCGCAAAGCTTGAAGTATTGGTGGCTTTGAGAATTTCCACAAACAGAATGATCATGGTCAAAGCCAAAAGAAGATCCCCAAGCGTAAACGTCCAATCCACCTCTGAAAGCATCGGGATCGAAAGAATTTGAGTTTGGAAGATGGCGTTCGGATCATATCCTGCCGCCGAGCTATCCCCTCCAAAAGTAAACGCAATGATATTGTAAAGTAGAAAAGGGACAATCAACCAAGGCAAATTCAACAACATATAAAGAAGTCCTCTATTTCATAGATCATAGAACGGAACTCTTCGAGCACCAGATCGTGAAATCCCGCCGCTTGCCCAACATCCTGTCTTCGTATTCAGCTTAAAGTGTTGCATGAAAATACGGCAAAATACAGCCCCAAATATGGATGGGATTGCGTCCCCTGCACCACTATAGGGCATCGGGCCCCGCAATACCCTCCAACAGACTCATACCGTTATGAACGCCTTGAGATTTCATGCCTCCTCATCATCCGCGTAATCGTCTTCTTTGGGTGCGAGAATTTGGCGGCCGCGATACATACCCGACTTCAGATCAATATGGTGCGGACGGCGCAGCTCCCCGGTTTCTTTGTCCTCGACATAGACCGGACGGCGAAGGGCATCGTGAGAACGCCGGTGGCCACGCTTCATACGTGACACTTTGCGCTTGGGAACAGCCATGACTTTATGCTCCTGGAATTATTCGTTTATGGTTTGTCACAAACAGACAAATGAATCTGGGGAAGACGGCCAGCAGCCTCATTTGAGCCTAACAGCCAGTTATTGGTGTCTTGCAAAGCGGTGCCAACTTCCCATTTTGTACTCTGTTATACTGGGATTGCCCCCAAAATGCTAGACGCATTTTGTTCCAACGCAAAGTTTCAATCGCCCTTTCTTTCCGGGCCAAGAATCGCCCCTGATCGAAACACCCAGCAATCAGTTTGCCGATACCTTATTGATTGCCCTCAATCGATTGTCCCCCTATCTTTCTTCCATGGTGAGCGTTTTACCTTTTCCTTTATCCTTCTATATTCTTGCTATGGAGTTTTCGCCTTGCGTGGCCAGCAAACCACAACGCCTGAGGTGCAATTATATTCATCGCCAAAAAACCACAGATGATATTTGCACAGCCGGAACCGGCGCCTGATCTCCCAATGTTTGATTTTATGTTGCTTTTTGAAGGCTTTGAGATCGCCCGCAAGCAAATCGTCGGCATATTTTTGTGCCACTTCCTTGCCGTGATCGACCCCGCCTGTGGAAATCTTCCGGCATTCTTCACCCGGACCGCCCGGCACGGTCACAATTTTAGGCTTTGAGGCCGGAATGGCAACCGCTGGATCATGCCACCCCCATAGCGCAGCGAACAACAGCGCCACCACAGCCCCGCATCGGGCAAGCCAATTCCCCAAATTTCTTGCAATCATCGCGCTTCCCCCATCTGTTAGCCTGCTGTTTCCCGCCCCCCACCATATCTTGATTTTAAAGCAAATCGGCAACGGAGCAACCCTTACCGAACAGTCTTCGCTATGGTATCATAGTTAAAAGGCCTTCGCCCTCCTGTCGGCGACGCCAATGCAATTGCCATAAAACATGCCCTCGATCTTTCCCATAAAACAAAATTCAGGTGCCAGAGTTTGCCCCAATGACGCTTTCGCAAGAGGAAAAAGCCCGTTACCGGCGACAGATCAAATTGCCCGGCATCGGCCTGAAAGGCCAGCAATGTTTGCAGAAGGCTCGTGTGCTCGCAGTGGGGGCCGGCGGAATTGGTTCGCCTTTGTTGCTTTATTTGGCCGCCGCCGGCATTGGCCATCTTGGCATTGTCGATGATGACACCGTTGCCTTGAGCAATCTGCAACGGCAAATTCTATTTGAGACGGATCAGCTGGGAACCGCCAAGGCAGAAAGCGCCGCACACCGTCTTCACCGTCTCAACCCGCATGTTGAAGTGATCAGCCACAACACCCGGCTCAGCCCGGACAATGCGCTGGAGATTTTGGCGGACTATGATCTGGTGGTCGATGGTTCGGACAATTTCGCCACCCGTTATCTGGTCAATGACGCCTGCTATTTTGCCCGCCGCCCCTTGATTTCCGCCGCCCTTGGCCAGTTCGATGGTCAACTCACCACAATCCGGGCCTATGCCCAAAATGCCGAAGGCGAGCCGCTGCCCAATTACCGCTGCCTGTTCCCCGCCCCACCTGAGACCGCTGAAACAAATAATTGCACACAGGCCGGGGTGCTGGCCCCCGTCGCCGGGGTGCTGGGAACGCTGGCTGCAACGGAAGTGATCAAGGAGCTGCTCGGCCTTGGCACCGGCTTGACCGGTCAGCTGCTGTTGTTTGACGCTCAATTGGCACGTTTTTCAAAAATCAGCTATCGCTGGGATCCTGACAACCCTCTTACCGGACGCAAGCCGCGATTTTTCGATCTGTCCCATCATCGGTCTTCGGTTTGACGATCCGGGATTTGACAAGCCGTCTGGTCTTGTATTCCCCGTGCCGGGCGGTCGGCGATTTCTTCGGCTTCGGTATCGATCGGATAGCAGCTTTTGCCAAAGCGCAGAACCAGCTCCGCAACAGCGAGAATGAGAACCCCGCCCGTAAGCCAAAGAACACTGTCAGACAGTTTGTGATGCGCCCCGGCCTCGCCAATCAAAAGCCGGGTGAGTGCCGTGATCGCAACATAGATGAGAAAACGCACAGGCAGATGCGCCGTCTTGAAATAAATTCCCACCATGGCGCCGATTTCCATATAGATGAACAGCAAGAGCAAATCTTCAACCGAGGCATGTGTCTTTTCGAGCATTCCCAAAAAGGCATAGACAGCAGCCCACACCGTCGCCGCGCCAATCGCAAAAAGTGCTAGTAAGTGGAAAAAATCGACCAAGAAAATGCCAACAATATCAATGATCTTGCGAAACCGCCCCAGTTGTGGCGTCGCTGGCCGTCTGTGCACCATGATATCCCCCCAACATGACTTTCTCAAGTTACTCGATGCATTCGACAATCAACTCCCTCTAAACCTCTTGCCATATTATACCAGCAGCCCCTGACTTTGAAGTTCTTTGGTGAATTGAACGGTATAGAAATAAAAATCCAGGGGCTACTGATATAATTGGACAACTGTTTGTCTGAAAAATGCTTCTTGCCCTTTCATGAACCGATACGCCTCGCATTGCGCCCAATCTGGAAAATCCGACGGGGTGGCGCGCTTAGGGGCGCTTGGGGTTTTTGGCCGGTGGCGGCGTGAAATTGCTGCAGCGGAATTTCAACATCTCTGTCAAGGTGATGTAATTGCGAATGATATCTTTTTCCGCTGGTGTGAGGTTCTGAATGTTTTCCGGCCCCTTCGCCATCAGCTTTTGCGCTTGGGTGAAATCAGATGTCCCTGCCTTGTTCCAGGTCTTGAGACATTTCACCATAGCCGTTTCAGCGTGTGATTGTGGTACTGCACCAAGCAAGATCAAAGCACAAACAACAAAAGATCGCCCCCAGGTGAAAATCTTGGTCAGGATTTTAGTTTTTGCAGACATTGGCCAGCCCCTTCAATGCCGCTCCCGAGCCTTTCAGCGAATAAAGGTCCCGCGTGTTGACACCAGCACTCGTCAGCGCCTCGATGATCATCCGACGCCCTTTGCGCAACGCCTTCAAAAGCCGTTTTTCACGCGCAGGATCGGCAACAAATGCGGTTTCACCATTGGCAAACAAGGCAAAACGCTGACCATCGATGGCCACGCTCACACTGTTGCCGGGCTTGAGCTTGTGCCCAATACGAACACTGAATTCCAGCGCCTTTTCAGCTGTGGCAGCGGCACCGCTCGGCGTTGTCCATTGCGCAACATAGGCACGCACAAAGCTGCGTTTCAAGTCTTTGCCTTGTAAGATTTTGCGCGGCCGTGAGGCAATGAAACAAACCCGTTTGCCGCCAAATTCATAAAGATGGGTGACCCAACTTCCCGAACGCTTGAGGATTTTCACCTGCTCTGCTTGAACGCCAACCGGCTGTATCGCCAGAGCACCAGCCAGCACTGCCAAAGCCACAGCCCCCGCAATAAAGTCTCCAACTCTCATCCCCATTTCCCTCATGGCCTCTGTGCTTGGCCCTCGGTATAAGCCTGCAATAGATGTCAGCTCCGTCCTTTCATTCCATGAGGAGACACTGGCATTTTCCTAAAGTTTGTCAAGGGCGCGCAGCGCTACAGAGTGGTTTTCAATCCGTCACAAAGAAGTTTTAGGAAAAATCAAAACCGCTCATCATGAACAGTAAGGGCAAGTTCCGGCAGAAGTGCGTATAAGCTGGTTGGTGTCAGTCAAGTCAAACAAGTCAAATTAAACGCCGTTTCTTACAGCTAATAAACATCTTCGAAAACGCTTGGGAGATCCTGATTGGTGCTCCATGGCGCCCAGCCCGAGCTATTTCCACGCCCTTCAGAAGCCTCCGATTGCGGGCTATTCTGATAGCTTTCCAAAACCGGATCATAGTCGCGGGGCATTTCATCGGTATCCTTGAACGCTTCCTGAATGGCCGCCGGATCACGTGGAGACGTTCGCAACCCCGTCTTTGAATTGATCGTCACAAACCGAATGCCCGGCGGCACCCGGAATGGGATCGCTGGCTTGTCTGCCAGGGCCGCCTGCATGAAATCTTTGAAAATCGGCGCAGCCAGCCCACCCCCCGTGGCCCGCCGGCCCATGCTGCGGGGCTCATCATAGCCCACAAAGACACCGGCCACCAAATCCGGACTATAGCCGATGAACCACGCATCTTTATAATCATTGGTGGTGCCGGTCTTGCCCGCCAGCGGCTTGCCGACTTGCTTGACGATGGTGGCCGTGCCACGCTGCACCACCCCCTCCATCATCGAGG
>WGBT01000210.1 GCA_015494185.1 Hyphomicrobiales bacterium
GCCCGCTCATGCCAAAGGCGCTGTCGGCGGCCGAGACCATCTCGCCGCCATTCAGGGCCATCACGGCGGGATAGACCACCGGCAGGGTCAGCAACAGCATGCCGATCGCATCCATGAACATGCCCAGCACCGCATAGGCCAGCAGGATGAACACCAGCGTCAGCATCGGTGGCTGGTGCAGCCCCGCAATCCATTCGGCAAAGGCATCGGGCAACTGGGCAAAGCCAAGGAAGCGCACATAGATCAGCACGCCCCAGATGATGGTGAAAATCATCACTGCCAGTTTGGCGCTTTCCAGCAGGGAATCCTTTAGCTGGCTCCAGCGCATGCCCTTGTAGACGGCCATCAGGAACACCACAAAGGCCCCCAGTGCGCCGCCTTCGGTCGGGGTGCCCCAGGCGTCGCCGCCAAAGGGGTTGTAGATGAAGAAGATGATGATGAAGACCACAAAGGCAATCGGGGCGGCAGGGGGCAGCGAGGCAAAGCGTTCGCGCCATGTAAAGCCGCCCACCGGCGGGCCGAAATTCGGGATCACCAGCGCAAGGCCAACGATCAGCGCGCCGTAAATCACCGCCGAAACCGCGCCGGGCACGAAACCGGCCAGCAGCAGCTTGCCCACGTCCTGCTCGACAATAATCGCATAGATCACAAGGATCGCCGAGGGCGGGATCAGGGAGGCCAGCGTGCCGCCCGCGGCCACAACACCCGCGGCAAAGCGTTTGTCATAGCCGACCTTCAGCATTTCGGGGATGGCGATGCGGGCGAATACCGCCGATGTGGCGACTGAAGCCCCCGACACAGCCGCAAAACCGGCCGTTGCAAATACCGTGGCCACGGCCATACCACCGGGCAGCCAGCCGACCCAGCGTTTGGCGGCCTCGAACAGGGCCTTGGTCAGGCCGGCGTAATAGGCCAGATATCCGATCAGGATAAAGGTGGGGATCAGGGATAGCGCCTGATGCGAGATTTTCGAGTGTGGCACTTGCCCTGCGATTTTCACCGAAACCGTCAGTGCCTTTAGGAATTTGTCCGGCTCGTACCCGAACTTGGCCCAGAAAATCCAGACCAGCCCGACAAGACCGGCCATACCGGCGGCAAAGGCCACCCGCATCCCCAGAACCACCAGCACAAACATGCCGCCCGAAACGACCAGACCGATATCAATAGGTTCCATTATACGGTCTCCTCGTCTTCAAGGCCTGCTACATGCTCGGCTTCCTCGGCGGCTTGTGCGGCGGCGCTCATCACCAGTGGAACGGCGACAGGTTCGGGCAGTCCCAGAACCAGCGCACGGCCATACCCCCACAATTGCACCATCAGCCGCATGGCCAACACGCTAAAGGCCACAGGGACCAGCAGTTTGGCGGGCCACAGCGGGATGGAAATGTCGATCGAGGAATCGCGGCTCCAGTAGGGTGCGTTGAAATCGAACGAGCGCAGGAAGTGCGAATAGGACCCCCAGATCAGCAACAGCACTAGCACCAGCATGGCCAGCGTGGTGATGAATTCAGCCCCCCACAGGGCGCGGCCCCGCAGTTTGCCGACCAGAATATCCATGCGGATATGCCCCCCATCGCGCTGGGTATAGGCCACCCCCATAAAGGCAATCAGCGGCATCACCTGTTCGATCCAGTCGACATAACCGGGCAAGGGTGCGTTCATCGTATTACGCCCGCCAACCGACACCACAGCCAGGATCATCAGCGAAAAGATCGCCAGACCACTGATCAGCGCCATCAGGCCTTCGAGTTTGAATAATTTTTGATCCAGACGGCTGAGAAGCGAGCCATCTTCGAGCACTGCGGAACTTCCCGCCATGTGCATCCTCCCCCTGATTTATCGTTGCAGTGATATAGGCAGAAAGCAGGGGGGGGTGGCAAGGGTGGTTTGCAGGATTTTATTGTCGCGGGGTGACGGTTATCACTTGGTTTGATCCCACTGGAAATTTGGGCTCAATGATTTCAATGGGTTAGCGGGGTGGATTCTCACTTGGTTTGATACTTTTTGCTGTTTTTTGGCCAGCTATTATGTTTGTCATTAAAAATTGCAGTAAAAAAACCAATGATTTCAATGGGTGGATTAGTAAGATGTGGGCAGATTTGCCCACACCCCACACCTAAATGTCAGGTGATATTCGAGGGTTGTATTCGCGTATTTTTTTGGCCGTTTGATCAATAGCTTTTTCACCTTGGGCAATATCTTCATGCAGAACTAGAGCAAAAGCTGTCTCTGGATCGTAGCCTCGCATATCAATCAGATCAGCAATTTCCTTTTGACACTCGCTTGCGAGTATAAATATCAAATCACCATTTAGAAACAAATCCAGATTTGCACGGTAATCATCCCAGCGAGCAACTTTTGGTGTTGCGCGAGTAAAACGAAATAGTGCGAGATTAAAGGCCAGCGTTTCTTGCACACTCCAGCTATTTGGCGGCACGAGTATCATCTGATGAGAGGCTCCATCAAGTATCATCGTGTATCTATTAGGCACAATGCCGCGAGCGCGCCATGACGAAATTGTGCTTTTTGCCACCCGAAGTTTTCGCCCAAGATCAGCGTCATTTTTAGCTCCGAGCCGATTGCGAAGCGCGGCAATAATCATATCAACATCGTTTTCCATTTCACCCTCTTGACTTCAATATTCCATCCGCATAAGTTTACTTGCGAACCATTAAGGATGCAAAGCAAACTATATGAACTATACACCGGGAAAACAATTGATGAAAGAGGTTCGTGCTGCACTGATCCTTAAAGACAGTAACTTATCTAAGTGGGCGGCGGCCAATGGCGTAAAACGGCAGAATGTTTCCAAAGCACTTCTCGGTGAATGGATTGGGCCAAAAGCGGAAGCGCTTGTATTGAACATCATACATGAAACTTTGGAGTAACATGATGGTCGTAACGGTTCGCTCCATTCTTGGTTTAGCTTCTCTGCCAACTGATAGAACTAGTGCAACTAATTGGTTAAAGGCGCGTAACATTCCAACCCATTGGGGGAAGGCTATCGGCGGAAAAACGGAATTTGTTAACCTATCCGATCTCCCGCCGAACGTTCGCCGCGCATTTAACGAACGGCGGATTGCCAAGACGGGTCTTTCTATGGGGCGCTATGACGAGATTGCCCATGAAGAGTTCTTTGCCGCTCCGGCTTCTTTGCAGGAATCCGCGCAGCGCAAGGCAGAAATTGCCGAAGCCCTATTGGTTATGGAGGAAGGGACCAACTGGAAAGAAAGGATTGAAATCATACGTGCCAAATTTGGCAATAAAAGCACTTCAAAGCCTTCTTTATTGCGCCTTTTGCGACGGATTAAAGCGGTTGATCCTATTAACTTTGCCCCTGCATTGCTGCCGAAATATCGTGGTCGCCGCGCGCTGGCGGCTACAAGCGAACAGGCGTGGTCTTTGTTCCTGACCATCATCCGGGATGCAGGGCCGGATTTTCCAATTATCCAAGCTTGGCGGGATGTGCGCGACATTTCGGTCAAGGAGGGCTGGAACTGGCCACACTATCAGACAATCTATCGGCGCTGGAACAACTTGCCGGGCGAACAACGGCTTGTTGCGCGGTATGGCAAAGGCGAGTCAAACAAGGTTTTGTCGCAACCGGCACTGAGGGACAAAACATCTATCAACGCACTGGACTGGGTTTCACTGGATGGACGAACGCTGGATTTCTGGGTTGAAACAGAAGATGGTTGCACGGTTCGTCTTACAATGATTGCCCTTGTCGATGTCGCCTCGAATATGGTGTTGGATTACGAATTGGCACTTTCGGAGAATGCACCAAGCACCCTTCGCCTCATCAAGCGGACATGTGAAAAATACGGTATATTTGACAAGCTCTATACCGATAACGGTTCAGCTTTTGCCGGCCATCTGGTTTCAGGCGGGAATGCCCACAGGTTTCGCAACAAACGGACAATGAGCAATGGCATTCGCCCTATGGGGATCTGCTTTCACCTTGGAATCAAGCTGCATTTTGCCTTGCCTGCAAACGGGCAAGCAAAAATAGCTGAGCGGACATTTGCCACTCTTTCGCGCGTTATTGATGATCGCCCAGAATTCAAAAAAGCCCACGCGGGGCACAATCCGGGAGCAAGTCCGAACAAAAATGTAAAACCAGTGACGCTTGCTGTTGCCAGAGAAATCATCCACAGCGAAATCAAACGCCATAACAATGAAACAGGGCGGCGTAGCCAAGGGGCAAACAAGCGTTCCTATCGGGAGGTATTCGAGGCCGGGATGGAACAGCGCCTGACAAGAGTTCCGACTGCACGTCAACTCTATCTGGCTGGTCTTGTTTTTACGCCGGTTGCGGTGAACAGATATGGCCAAGTTATTGTCGACAAATGGACCTATGGTTCTCCCACCACCCAATCCTATTTGTTACCATATCATGGAAATGGGCAAAGAATTCTGTTCGGTCGAGACCCAGATAATTTCGCGGCTCCAGCTATTGCCTTTGATGAAGATAACCGCCTGATTTGCGAAGCAATTGAGTATGTATCGCGTGGGGCTTACGGCAGCAAAGACGGCATCCGCGATGCCGCCCGAAATCGAAAAGCGGCAAGGGATGCTGTGAAGAAAGCCGAAGAGGCCAATAATTATCTTTCCGATAGTGAGTTGGCCACATATCTGGCCATGTTGAGAGGTAAGCGTCCACCGC
>WGBT01000211.1 GCA_015494185.1 Hyphomicrobiales bacterium
TGATCCGCGTGTGTGATAGCTGGGGTTATACGGGGGAAGTCTTAAGATTGCAAGCCCCGCCCCACCGTTCTTGATGGAAAGACAGCAACGCATTGTCGCACATTTAATCAACAAAAAATAAAAGTGGTCAAAATTTAACCACCCCTTTCTCGAGATCTCATATTAAAATGCACAACTACAACAAATTATGGCTGACTTTTCATAAATGCTAGGCTTGAAAATCGGTTTGGCATGTTGTTTGCTTGTGCTGTCTTGCTTATGCTGTCTTTAAGGTTGGGGCTAGAGCTCTTACCCAAGCTCACGGCTTGGCTGCTCGCGCAACCGGGATATAGAATTGCCTTGAGCATCTATGAGCATCTAAAAAACACTCCCTACGCAATTCTAAATAGGGTGTCGTTACAATGAACATGAGCCTAAAGGGGAAGATGAGATCATGAGTGTTGCGTCAATCACGACTTCAGCGACTGTGCCGTTATTGCTTGCTGGTTTTGGCGTGCTCCTAGCCTTGCTTGGCGCTCTTCAAATCATGCGTTATTTGCGAGCCAAGAATCACCCGTTTTTGACTGGCACGCCCTCTGAACCCCGCGCCTCCTCCAAACAAACGGCTCCCACAATGGCGGCAAATCCTGTGTCACAGCCACCGGCTGCGCCCTCACCTCAACCGGCTCCTCAATCAACGTCAACAGCAGCAACCATGGCCTCCACAATAGCCGCCCAGCCATCGCCCGCCGCCCAGCCATCGCCCCATGACACACATACACATCATGACACACCTGCTTACGCGACCTCCCAGAGGGCTGACAATGGCGGCAATAATAATAACGACAACAATAATGGTGATATGAGCTTGGCGGAGCAGGACGCAGACATATCAACAACTGCGCAAACCGCTCCCCCTCCCTTACAACCTGCACCTCCCCTAGAAAATGAGGAGGAAACAACCAAGGTTGAAACCACGGTCTCAGCAACTTCGCCAGCGCCCATCAAGACGGAAGAACAAGCCAGCCCCGCTGAAAACAAACAGGAGGTCGCAGGCGCTTCAGCTTCGGAACAACAGTCAACCATCACAGCTTTGTCGAAGCAACAAGTCGCGGCCGCAACGGCCGAAACAGAAGCCAAAGCCCAAGCCCTGCCCCTGCGCTCCATTGCACAGGCCCGAACCACAAAACTGGCAGCAACCGCGCAACGCCCGCCAACAGCCAATAAACCCAGCGCCCGGCAAGTGCGCCGGCAATCTGTTCGGCCAGTTAAAAGATCAACACCCACTCATCGTCCCAAATACATGATTAAATTAATGACCGTCACCGATGCGCATTCTGGTCTGCGGGAGGTGAAAAAACTGACAGCACGACAACCAGGAATCTTAAAACGGTTTAAAACCGTTGTTCACCCCGTTACGAAGCCACCCGTCAGCGGCAAGAGACTCTATGACATCTGCCTTGGCCCTATTACCGGCTCTGCGCTTGCCAGTGAAGCCTGCAAAGCGCTCAAAGGCGCTGGATTGACAGCCTGCCGCCTACAGGTGGCCCGACGCAGAACCACCGTGCAGTAGAAGATATGACCATTGAAGGTTGAACAAGTTCTCAATATTTCGTTCATTGCATACTGTTTTGCCTTAGAAGGCTTGAGTCTACTTTTGCTGAAGGCACTCGAACTGTTGGAGCAGCGTCCAGATCAAGCCGCCAACACAACGGCAATTCCCCTCCCGCTTCAAGGGATGAAAGGAAGCGCGCTACAAAAAGCATTGGCTACAAAAAAGTCCGTTGCGCAAGCGAATTTGGACAATCCGGATACGGCAGGCTGCTTTGCAGCATGTCGTGGCCAGCACCATTGGCTGGTGGGACCCAAAAGATGGTGCTGGCCGACCCTTTGTTCCCTAGCTCAAATATCATTCGCGCCACTTTCACACATCACAGAGCGGAACAAGACGGAACAACCGTTTTCTGACAACATATAAATAGCCACCACGCAAACCAAAAAATGGGCAATGGCACAATTCTTGTGCATTTTCGCTTTGATGGTGACTTAACTGCAACAGCTAAAACCAAGACAATGGCCGATTACCACGATGGCATTGCCTTATTGGGTTAATATCTGCTTAATGAAATGGTCCCACCACACAGACTGAGCATAATCGAGACACTCAACGACATCCTGTAAGTGCGCAACGCTTGGCAGAGGTAAGCGTCACCCAATTACAGAAAAAAAAGGGAAACATCCAAAGTAGGATCGAAGACCAAGGGGGGGGCGAAAATTATTTCAGTTTGAAAAATATAAGATTAAATGACAACGCCGCCCGTCTCAAAGAGAGAAGGCGGTAGAGATCAAGGCGGTAGAGGTCAACAAGATTAAGAAGGACAGTTCTTCGTTCCATTCAGAAGCCAGAAATGGAAAGGTCTGAAGGAGCAAATTAAAGAAGGGACAGTTGAATGTTGAGTAGGGTTCGTTCATATACAGTGCAGATGTGCGCAGCAGCAGGTTTCGCTGCGATGTCATGGGGGTCGCCCGCGCTTGCGGAAGGACCAGAATTTTCCGCCAATGTCGCCATTACAAGTGACTACATCTTCCGCGGCATGTCGCAAACCGATGAGAATCCCGCTATTCAAGGTGGGTTTGATATGACCTGGGGCCTCTTCTACGCGGGCGTATGGGCCTCTAGTCTTGACTTTGGCGATGCGGTCAATGGTTGCGGTCAACCAGCTGGAACCAGTGGCGATTGTGCCAATCTGGAGGTTGATCTTTATGCTGGCATCACTCCGAAATTAGGGCCTGTCGAGCTTGACCTGGGCCTTATCTACTATGCCTATCCGGGGGCCAAAGATCTGCCAACGGCCGAGCTTGATTACATTGAGATCAAGGGGGGCGCCAGCATCAAACCAACGGACAACCTGAAACTAGGGACGACGGTTTTCTATTCGCCTGAATTTACGGGGGAAACCGGTGAAGTCTGGACCGTTGAAGGCAATGCTGAAGTCTCTTTGCCCTATGATTTTGCTCTTTCAGGACTCATCGGCAAACTCTCATATGAGCATAATCCAGGCACCCCCAATTATACCTATTGGAAAATTGGTCTATCTAAGACCTTCCTGGAGAAATTTTCCGCCGAGGTCGCTTATTGGGACACGGATCTAACCGAATCTCGATGCTCAGGTCCATTGTTCCAGTGTGATGCCCGTGTAGTCGGCACCTTGTCGGCAAGTTTCTAGGGCCTAATGAAAGGCCTTAAGTTTTTTGAAAGCACAACGCTTTCACACACCCTGATCACTACAACAA
>WGBT01000212.1 GCA_015494185.1 Hyphomicrobiales bacterium
TTTCTGTACTGTCGTTAATCAATTCGAATCGTGAGGCTGAACACATACCCTTTTGCGGAAGCACTCCTAAAGTAAAGGCCATAAAAATGGCCCCTGGATCCTTCCAGAGGCCAGTTCATTTGTCGTCATATCGCGCAAACCAACAGGTCAAGAAAGCGGCAGCGGAGAGCAATCTATTTATCAAGTTTTCGTTTGCTCTCTTTCGCGAGGCTCATGAGCGCGTAAGAGCCTGGGCAAAGCGCGTCAATCGCCATCTCAAGAGGATTCGGGTTGTGGTAACAAGCTTTCGATTTCAACCTCGGGAATAGCCTTCTCAAGATGCGAAAAGCAACCAAAGGCCAGCAATTCCTCGGCTTTCAAGCGCAATTGTGACAGCCAGAACCGCATCAAAGAGGGGCCCAACATGATACAGCAAGCGCCCGCATCGGAAAATGTTTTAAGATCGCAAGCCGTGTTCAGTGACAGCCGGATCGCCAATGGACCGTCAATGAGACTGGCCAGATTCATCACCACTTGTTCATGCTCAGCCCCTGGAACAAGGAGACAGTCACAGCCAGCGTCGAAATAGGCTTCAGCCCGTTCAACCACCGTTTCAAAGGCGGATTTTTCACCCGGTCCCAGCACCATGGCATCGGTGCGCGCTGTGATCACCGCCCGTGTGCCCGCGGATTTGGCGGCCATCTTAACGGCGGCGATACGCGCCGACATTTCTTCTTCGGAAACCAATCCCGTGCCACCATTTCCCAATCGATCGGAAATCGTCACGCCAACAGCACCAGCTTCGATCACCTTGGTAACAGCTGTTGACAATTCCTCAACAGAAGCAATCCCCGCAGAACCCAAATCGGCGGTGACAATTAAATTGGTTCGCCCAGCCACCCGTGCGGCAGTCTCGCTCAAAACATCGATGGAAAGTTCCGCCTCATTACGGTGTCCCCATGCCCAGGCGATGGCACGCGCCGACGTGCCAACCGCGGTAAAGCCTGCATCGCCAAGCACCAAGGCACTGGCAACGTCTTGAACCTCGGGTAACATGAAAGTGTTACCGGTGGTCAGCATTTTGCGGAAGATGCGCGCCTTGTCGGCCGGCCGCTGAAGCTTTTCTTTGAGAGTAGATTGATCCTCGCCCGTGGCTGGAAGCGTCGTTTCTAAGCCCAGCACCGCTCCTGATTCAATCTTATTGTCTTGTTCTGCCATGCAACCAACTCATTCTTTACTGTGTTTTCCTGCTTTCTTGTTTTCCGGCCATTCTAGGGTCAGCCCCCTCATCGCCTTCCCCTCGCCAAGGATATCGTTTCTGCAAACGGCCAGAAATAGCGGGAAACTTAACCTTTTACCGATATCTTAAAACAATTCTGTTTGCAGGCCAATGGCCTGAGATTGTTCAAATGCCATTATCGTAAAACTCCACATGGTATGGGGCCGGCCACCAGCTCAAAATATCGTGAGCATAAACTCATTCGTCCCTTGAGCAATAGAGCAATCGAGCGCCTCCCAATTGGTCCAAACTTTTTGCCTTTCTTGGACTTGGACAAGCCCTGCACAAACTGGCAAGATGACTTCAGATTTTATACCCTATCAATCAAACATTGGACTAATGTGTCCCCTGAAAGAGCAAACCACAGCATTTTTTGCCCCCAACACCATGGATAACGAATATCAAATCAAGATTGTACGATCGCTTGCAGAAATCGCGCCAAAAGCCTGGGATTCCTGTGCCAACCCTGTCTCACCAAGCGCCCATGGCGTCCAAACCGATGCTCCCAAAGCCCGCCGTGCCGCCAATCCCTTCCTCAGCCACGACTTTTTGTCCGCGCTGGAAGAAAGCGGCTCGGTCGGCGCTCAGGCAGGCTGGTTGCCGCAACACATTCTCCTGTTTGACAAAGCGGGCCAACTCGCCGGGGCCATGCCCTGCTATCTGAAAGTCCATAGCCGCGGGGAATACGTTTTCGATCACGCCTGGGCCCATGCCTATCAACGCTATGGCCTCCCCTATTACCCCAAATTGCAAGCCGCGGTTCCCTTCACACCGGTGACGGGCCCCCGCATGTTAGTTCCCCCCGGCAAAGATAGGGCACGGCGGCGGCAATTGCTTTTGCAAACCGCCATTGAACGGGTCCACCGTGAGAATCTATCGTCTTTTCATATGACTTTTGCCAGTCATGAAGATTGGCGCGAAGCGGGAGCGGCTGGGCTTATTCAACGCAAAGATCAGCAGTTTCATTGGCACAATCACGACTTTACACATTTTGACGATTTTCTGGCCAGTCTTGCCTCACGCAAACGCAAGGCGGTTCGCCGGGAACGCCGCGCCGTTCTGTGCCGTGATATCCATGTCGAGCATATCACGGGCCGAGACATCACCGAGGCGCATTGGGATCACTTCTTTGCCTTTTACATGGATACCGGCAATCGAAAATGGGGAACGCCCTATCTCAACCGCCAATTTTTCAGCCTGATCGGGCAGAGTATGGCAAACCAAATCTTGCTGATTTTTGCCCGGCGCCACGGCAAATATATTGCCGGCGCCCTCAACTTCATTGGCCAAGACACCCTTTATGGCCGTTATTGGGGCGCTCTTGAACACCACCCGTTTTTACATTTCGAGATCTGTTATTATCAGGCCATTGACTATGCCATTGCCCACCGGTTAAACCGTGTCGAGGCAGGGGCGCAGGGGGAGCACAAGCTGGCCCGAGGCTATCTGCCCACCCCCACCTATTCCGCCCATTATTTCGCCGATCCAGGCTTTGCCCAAGCGGTCCGCCGCTATGTCGAAGAGGAACATCATGCGGTGGATGACGAGATTGATTATTATCTCAGCCATTCACCCTTTCGCAAAGACAGCACATGATAAATATGAGGGGGTCATACCACGGCTATAACCCTAGAGCCCATTCCTCCTGCTCACCTGACCGGAGTTCAAGACATGAAAACCAAAACTTTTAAAATTACCGGCATGCATTGTGATGGCTGTGCCGCACGGCTGCAGAAATTGCTCGAGCGCGCCGAGGGGGTCCGCGAAGCCAACGTCTCTTTTGCCGCAGGCGAAGGTCAGGTGACTTTCAACCCAGACATTATCGATGAAGACGGGCTCAAAGAGATCATCAAAAAAGCCGGTTTCGACCTTGCTTCATAAAGGCTTCATAAAGCAAGGCAACCAGAGTGAAAGATAGAATTATAATACCACCGGCCCCTGACCTTCATTCGTATACCGTTCAATCAACGCAAAAAGTTCAAAGGGCTACGAAAAACGTCAGTGGTCAATGATAAAAAACGCCGGTATAAAAGCAATCTTTGAGTTCAATTGACAATTGACAGGGGCGGAAGAGAGCAAAAACAAAGACCGCTGGCATTGATGAAAAACAATCGAGAAGGAAAAACGATGGGTTATGATCCGAACAATATTTTTGCCAAGATCCTTCGCGGCGAAATGCCTTGCCACAAAATCTATGAAGATCAGGAAACCTTCGCCTTTCTGGATATCATGCCACGGGCCAAGGGCCATACCTTGGTTTTGCCGAAAAAACCCGCTGTCAATATGTTCGATGTCCATCCGGACAGCCTTTGTGCCGTCATCCGAACCGTGCGGCTTTTGACCCCCATAATCAAATCAGCCATGGGAGCTGATGGGGTGGTCATCCAACAATATAACGAGGCAGCAGCGGGACAAACAGTCTTTCACCTGCATTTTCATATCATCCCACGCTATCAGGGCGTGCCGCTCAAACACCACGGCACCACCCCGCAGCAAGATGAAATTCTCGCCCAAAACGCAGCGGCCATCCGCGCCGCGTTGGAAAAAGCAGGGCTGTAAAGCAGCCCCCCGCTCAAAGCTCAACACAACCGATCCCAACCAATTAATTTTCATACATCAGCGCGGCCCTGCGTCTCCCTGCATCTTATGCAACCACCGACTTGCAAAAACACCTTATACCAACGCCCTTAATTATCGCCACCTTGTGATTTTTGTTTGGCGCTTGGTAAAGTTGTGCTTCATAACCGGCAACAATCAACTGATTCGGAAGGGGGATGGCTGTTCAGGTGAGTGGGGATTAAGATACGGTGCAACTGCGCCAGCCGGAAAGAGGGGCAAGATTGAGCGCCATGGACCGGCAGCCCCCTGGGCGACTGGGCGCATCGCTTCAACGTAGAAGGCCCCTGCGGGCTCAGCAACCGCAAACCTGCAAGGCACAAAGCGGCGATCCTCTGCACCAGCCTGCGGATCTGCGCTATAAAAACACCTCTACTTTCGGCGCGGTGCACCCTGACCGCGGTGTTGGGCTGCCTGGGTCACGCCGTCTGCCAACAGGCAGGCCATACAATTCCATCTTGATGCAATATCGAAAGAAATTGGACCAGGCGCCCATGGATGTCATTCTTATACCAACGGCCCTTGGCATTGACACGTATGGCGCTCAATTTACGAAGAACATTCAATGGGATACGAAAAGCGTGAGTGA
>WGBT01000213.1 GCA_015494185.1 Hyphomicrobiales bacterium
AAAAACTCCTCCGCGGCCGAATGGATTTCTCGTATTGCGTGTATTTTTCAGCTCTAGATTCTGGTTTTAAACGGTGGCTAAAATGATCTGCCGTCTGCAAGCAATTTAAATTAATCATGGTTCAAAATTTACGTCACCACGCCAGAAATCGCGTCAATTTATCCCCATATATTCCAACATCAGATAACAATTTAGCAGGACACGGATAATGTTTTGGCCGTGGTCAGAATTAATTCAACCAGTGATTGTGTAACCTCTTTCGAGAGTTTTTTCAAGTCAGGAGTTCGTTGGTTATGAAAAATCGTGAAATCAAGAAGCGCAAGAAGCGGAAACGTGGCCGGCCACGAGCTCCCAGCCCGCCGGATTTCACCCTGCTTCAGACCACACGCATCGTGATTCACATAGTTTCGCGGATTTTTGATGTGACCCCGGCGGAAATCCGCCAGCCTTCGCGTGGCACAGCCCGTGTTGCATTGGCCCGGCAGGTCGCCATGTACCTAACGCATATTGCTTGCGGATTGAGCTATAGCGACACCGCCCGGCTGTTTTCCCGTGACCGCACGACCGTGGCTTATGCCTGTGCCAAAATTGAAGACCGCCGGGATGATCCGCAATTCGATGAAGCCCTGACCCATAGTGAAAGGGCCGCTCTTTGCCTGATGACTGCCACCGTTAACCAGGAGCACTGACTTTATGCCTCAAACCGCGTCGCCTTCCCCGAAAAAAACGCTTCGTTTACGCGCTGAAAAAATTCTGGCTCAACTTGCCCAACCGGGCGCTTATATCAAGACGCTTGTCTTGCCTTCATCTCAGGACAGCAGACCCGCGTCAACCTCCGCCTCAAGAGATCGAATAGAGCGGCGAAAACCCCAGTTTGGACTGTTTAAATCTGATCCAAATAGCACGACCCCCATTGCCCAATTTGGGCCAGACATTTTAAAATATTTGCTGGCACAGGACTGGGTGCGTAAGACAGGGGCTCGTTTTACCATGACGCAGGCCGGGCGCGCCGCCTTGAAACGGCGGGCAACGAAACACGACAAATTCCGGCGTCAGCACCAGATTCACAAAACGCAAAACCGTAAAGTCGATGGCAATGTGAGCCGCCCCGTGACCGTCAATGAGACTGAAAGCCCGCTTGGCTGGCTGCGTAAACGCAAGGATAGAAATGGCAATCCCTTGATCAGTGAGGTGCAATTCCAAGCTGGCGAGCGTCTGCGTGCGGATTTTTGGCGGGCACAAATGACGCCGCGTGTGACCATGAGCTGGAGCGCTATGACCGCTAGCAGCAAACGTGTCAAACGAGCCGCGCCAGGAGCCTCGACCGAAATCAGTGATGCGGTCATTGCCGCCAAAGCGCGCGTTGCCCGAGCCCTCGATGCGGTCGGACCGGAATTGTCGGGCATCTTGATCGATGTTTGCTGTCACATGACCGGTCTTGAACAATTCGAACAGCAAGCCGGTTGGCCGCAACGTTCTGGAAAACTGGCGCTCAAACTTGCCCTTAATGCGCTTGCCCGGCATTACGGTTTGATCGCCACCCCCCGCGTTGAATGGTCTGGCGGGCAGATTCGTCATTGGGGGACGGCAGATTATTGCCCCAATATCGACGGCTAGGTGAGAGGTGAGACTTGACGAGAACGAACACGACTGCGTATGGCTCACAAGCCGTCAACACTCGCAAACCGCCAACAATAAAACAATAAGAGAATTTTGATGCAAAAAACCGCCATTTTGGTGCTCAATGCCGCCGCCATGCCCGTGGCGCGGCAAATCGCGGGACAGATGGCACGCTGTGAGTGTGAAATTGCCGGCCTGCGCGGCCGCGTTGACATGGCGCCTTTTCTGTTTTCAGATTTTACAGCTGAGGTACAGTACCGCTTCCGCTTGGGACAAAAGCTTATTGGGATTTGTGCCGCGGAAACCTTGATCCGGGCTGTGGCGCCGATGTTGGCCGCTTCGCAGGATGAGCCGCCGGTGTTGGCGGTTTCCCAAGATGGACAGCTGGTCGTCCCGCTATTGGGGGAGAAGAACGGCGCCAATGAACTGGCCCTTGAGGTGGCGGGTTGGCTCAAGGGTAAACCGGCTATTACGGCCAGCGGGTTTCGCCATTTTGGGGTGGTTTTGGAGGCGCCGCCTGAGGGCTATTGGCCGGCTAATCCCGAGGCTGCCCCAAAGGTGATGGCCCGGCTGCTCGATGGCGGCCGCGTGGCGCTTTCCGGTTCTGCGCCGTGGCTTCAAAACAGTGACCTGCCGATCGACAATCACGCCGGTGATGTCATCATCAAGGTGACCCCCTTCAAGGCCGGCCCATCCAGTGATGACAAGAGTGATACGGATATTCTGGTCTATCATCCGCAAAGTGTCATCGCCGCGGCCAAGACGCCGGAAAAGCTGACTTCAGCGGCATTGGCTGACGCCTTGCAAACGGCCAATATTGCGGATGCCGCTCTAGCAGGATTGCTGTTGCCCCCGGAAACCGTGGTTTTGCCGCAACATCGTGAAATCGCCTTGAACCGTAATATTCCCTTGCGCGTTCTTGCCCGTGGCGCATTGAACAAAGAGGGGCTCGCTGCTTTGGCCGCGCAAGCCGGCATTGCCAAATGCGAGGTTGTCGAAGCTGGTGGGTTTTGGTTTTTGATAGCACCTGATCCTGTCGATATGGCGCGCATTGGTGTGGGGGTTGGACAGTTGAGCCTTGTGGGCCTAGGCCCTGCAGGGAAGTCTTGGCTGCTCCCCCAGGCGCGCGATGTCTTGGCCGCAGCAACGGATCTCATCGGCGATCAGGACCATCTTGACCGGGTGCCACAGTTGCGCGCTGGACAAAGGCGGCATCCCTTTAGCAACCGCGATCCCTTCGATCTGGCGCGCCAAGCGCTCGATCTTGCGGTCCAGGGGCGCCAGGTGGCGTTGGTCAGTGCGGGGGACCCCGGCTTTTTTGGAATTGCCGCGGCTGCCATGGAAGCGCTGGAACAACAGCCGAAAGCCTCGGCCACGGTTGAAATCGAGGTGCTGCCCGGCTTGTCGGCAATACAGGCTGTCGCCGCACAGGTTGGCGCGCCTTTAGGACACGACTTTTGCGTCATAGCCTTGTCGGATTTGCTGACAACCGAAGCGGTCATCGAAAAACGTTTGCTGCATGCCGCCCAGGGTGATTTCGTCACTGTTCTTTATAGCACAAAAAGTCAATCCCAGCGCCAGCAGATCGAGGCGGCGCGGGCCATTTTGCGCAGTTACCGCCGCGCCGACACCCCGGTGGTCGTCGCCGATGATATTGGTGAAAAAGAGCCCTTTGTGACTATGACAACCCTAAGTTCTTTAAAGCCCAGCCATATCGGCAAACAAAGCCTGATGATCATCGGCTCCAGCCAAACCCGGATGTTGACGTTGATGGATGGCCGTCAGCGCATTTATACCCCCCGCAGCTATGGGATTTAGAGCAAAATCCGATTAGGTGGAAGCGGATTTTGCTCTAGAGCTTCCAAGGGGATACGGAAAGCATGAAAAGGTGAATGCAAATATCTTCGGTATCATTCCTCGCCGATTTGCAGTTTGGCGCGGAGGATTTCGTTGACGGCTTGCGGGTTGGCTTTGCCTTGGGTCGCTTTCATGACTTGTCCCACGAACCAGCCGATGGTTTTGGGCTTGGTTTTGAGCTGTTCGACTTGCTTGGGATTGGCGGCGATGACTTGATCGACGATGGCTTCAATGGCGGCAGTGTCTGTCACCTGTTCAAGCCCGCGTTCCTTGACGATTTGCGCCGGATCCTGTCCTGTCTCCAGCATGATTTCAAACACTTCTTTGGCGATCCGGTTGGAAATGGTCTTGTTGGCAATCAGGTCGATCAAAGCACCAAGCGCGCTTGTGGAAACCGGCGAATCCGTAATCGATAAACCTTGCTTGTTGAGCACCCCAAACAGCTCACCGGTGACCCAATTCACCGCCAGCTTGGCATCCCGCCCTTGCGCCACTTCTTCGAAATAGTCGGCAGCGGCTTTCGAGGCGACGAGCACCCCGGCATCATAAGCCGACAAGCCATATTCGCGCATGAAGCGGTCTTTTTTCTCATCAGGCAGTTCCGGCAGATCGGCTTTCAAGGCCTCGACCTCGGCCTGGCTCAAGCGCAACGGCAGCAAATCCGGATCGGGGAAATAACGATAGTCATGAGCCTCTTCCTTGGAGCGCATCGGATGGGTCTTGCCGGTTTGCGGGTCGAACAGAATGGTTTCCTGCTCGATGGTCCCGCCATCTTCCAAGGTGTCGATCTGATAGCGCGCTTCATATTCGATGGCCTGACGAATAAAACGCAGTGAATTCATGTTTTTGATCTCGCGGCGGGTGCCGAAAGGCTCGCCGGGACGGCGTACGGAAACATTGACATCAGCCCGCAGACTGCCTTGTTCCATATTGCCGTCACAAGTGCCCAGATAGCGCAAAATCGAGCGCAATTTGCTCAAATAGGCGGTGGCCTGTTCCGCCGAGCGCAAATCGGGTTTGCTGACGATTTCCATCAGCGCGACGCCGGAACGGTTTAGATCCACGAAAGTATAATTCGGATCCTGATCATGGAGCGACTTGCCGGCATCTTGTTCCAAATGCAACCGTTCGATCCCCACCTCGAAACTCTCGCCGTCTTTCAAATCGACGCGCACCACGCCTTCGCCGACAATGGGATATTTGTATTGCGAGATTTGATAGCCCTGTGGCAGGTCCGGGTAAAAATAGTTCTTGCGGTCAAAAACCGAATAGAGATTGATCTTGGCGTTCAGCCCCAGCCCGGTGCGGATCGCTTGGCGGATACATTCGGCATTGATCACCGGCAGCATGCCCGGCATGGCCGCATCGACCAGGCTGACATGGGCATTGGGTTCGCCGCCAAATTCGGTCGAAGCCCCGGAAAACAGTTTTGCCTTTGAAATCACCTGGGCATGGACCTCCATGCCGATCACCACTTCCCATTCGCCGGTGGCCCCGGCAATCAGATGCTTTTTCGCCACGGTCGCTGTCGCCATTTTTTGCTCCGGATCCGTTATGATCTTTTGCCCCTTTGGTTACCGCAACCCCAAGCCCGCTGCAAGCGCTTCACCGTCTGGCAAGCTGATATAATTTGTCTTGCAAACGATCGCTCACGGCTTTGGTGCGATAGCCGAGCCAGGCCCAGAACAGGGCGATGAAATAGTAAACGCCGAAACCAAACAGGAATTTGGCCATTTTAACCTGTTTCGGATCGGGATCGGCAAATTGATAGGGCATTGAAATCAGCCCGATCATATAGCCCACGAAAGCCACTAATACCAGTTTCTGCGGCTGATTGGCCCGGCGGCCGAGATAATAGCTGACGATTAGAACCGCAGGATTGAAGATCAATCCGGCCATGAAAGCCGCATCGAGGGTAAAAGCCCCCATTTGAATTGACATGACGTTCTCCGGCTGAGATGAGAGAAGGCGAATTATACGTGGAAAGCTGGCACGAACAAACAACGGATGGTTTTCCTAGGCTCAGGACCCATA
>WGBT01000214.1 GCA_015494185.1 Hyphomicrobiales bacterium
CCTGATCTATGTCCTGGCCGACCCGCGGGTCAAGGCATTCGGGCAGCCCCGCCCCTAGACTTATAGACCCCTGGTGTGATCAAAGCCTCCTCGAATTTCATGGTTGGGAATTTCATGGTTGAGCAGACCGGACATGGCAGACATAGTGAGCTATGATCTTGATATCGTTACTTGAAAACAAAAACGATAAATACAGAGAAATGAACTGATCCATGGGGACGGAAACAAACACCAAGACAGGAGCAGAGCCAAATAGCGCTGATGCAGCGGGGGGGACGACAGCCAGCCGTGCCCTGGTTGTCGTGCCCAAACCAAAAGCAGAACAGAGCTTCTTTCGCCCGCAGCGCCGCCGCCGCCGGCTCTGGAGCCAGCTTAGCCAAGACCCTTGGGCGCTGGCGGCCAGTCTTGTGCTTTTGGGACTGATACTGATAAGCCTGCTGGCCCCGCTGATCGCCCCGCAAAATCCGTTCGACCCGGCCCAGATCGATATCATGGATTCCGAACTGCCCCCCTTTTGGCAGGCTGACGCTGATCCGCGTTTCCTTCTTGGCACCGATACCCAAGGCCGTGACATGCTCAGCGCCATCTTATATGGGCTTGGCATCTCACTGCTCATTGGCGGGGGGGCTGTGGTGGTACAAGCCGTTCTGGGCGTGCTCATTGGCCTGATTTCTGGCTATGCCGGCGGCCGCTTGGACGGTTTCTTCATGCGTCTTGCCGATATCCAGTTGTCCTTGTCAACCCTGATGGTGGCAATCGTTGCTTTGGCCGTCTTTCAGGCCTTGTTTGGAACCGAAAGTTTTGGCCGCTATGCCATCCTTATGCTGATCTTGGTGATTGGTGTGGCTGAATGGCCCCACTTTGCCCGAACCGCCCGCGCCTCTGTGCTCGCCGAAAAACAAAAAGATTATGTCGATGCCGCCCGGGTCATCGGGCTTGGTCCGATGCGAATCATGTTCCGTCATATTCTGCCCAATGCCCTGCCCCCTTTGATGGTGATCGCAACGGTACAGGTGGCCAATGCCATCATGGCAGAGGCCGCGCTGTCTTTTTTGGGGCTTGGCATGCCGGTCACCCAACCATCTTTGGGCTCACTGATCCGCTCTGGTTTCGATCACATTTTCTCCGGGGCCTGGTGGATTACCGCCCTGCCCAGCATCGTGCTCATCATCCTTATTTTATCGATCAATCTATTGGGCGATTTTCTTCGTGATGTCTTCAATCCGAAACTGGAACGGGGATTTTGATGACCTTGTTGCAAGTCAAAAATCTACGGGTGGAATTTCTGCAACGCGGCCGTGCGCTTGAAGCACTCAAGGGCATCAGCTTTACCATCGAGGACGGAGAAAGCTTAGGCATTGTGGGAGAAAGCGGGGCAGGCAAATCGGTCGCTGCTTTCGCCATTCTGAATCTGATCAGTAAGCCGGGGCGTATCTGTGGGGGCGAAATTCTCTTCAAAGGTGAAGACCTGACCAAAGCCAGCCGCCGCCGATTGCGCGAAATCCGCGGCAACCGCATCGCCATGATTTTCCAAGATCCGATGATGACCCTCAACCCGGTTTTGACCATCGGCACGCAGATGACGGAAAGCCTCAAAGCCCACCGTTCGATTTCATCACGCAAGGCTCGTGAGCTGGCCTTGGACATGCTCCATGAAGTCGCTATCCCCGATCCGCTCTCCCGTTTCAAAGCCTACCCTCACGAATTGTCAGGTGGTATGCGCCAGCGTATCGTCATCGCCACGGCCTTGTTGACAGAGCCCGATCTGATCATTGCCGATGAGCCAACGACCGCTCTTGACGTGACCATTCAAGCCGAGATCATGGCCCTTATCGCTGAACTGTGCCGCCGCCATGGAACCAGCCTGTTGCTGATCACCCATGATATTGCGCTGGTCTCCCAGGTTACCGAACGGTTGGCGATTTTCTATTCGGGCCGGATCGTCGAAGAAGGGCCAACCGACAAGCTTATCAAACAGCCGCTGCATCCCTATACGGAGGGGCTTTTGGCCTGTCTGCCACAAAACAACCCGCCTGGTCAGCCACTAGCACAAATTCCCGGTTCCATGCCCCCTTTGGAAATACAGATTCCCGGCTGTGAATTTCATCCCCGTTGTCACAAAGCGATTGAGGCCTGCACCATGACCCCGCCGGATCTGTGGCGTTTTGGCAATCGATTTGTGGCCTGTTACAAAGCCAGCCTCCCCGCGACACCGCAAACCCTTCAACAAGAGACGAAAATTCTCGAAGAAAGAGCCAAGAAGGCCGCCACGCAGCCCTATCACCGCCGCGAAGAAGACAAAGAACAATTGGCAGCCGCCAAATATCTTCACCCCAAAGCCAGCACCAATACCCCTGCGGCAGCCAAGGCAACGAAAAATGCTTCCGATGCGGCAACGCAATCGGTCTCGGAAACAAGCCAAGGCAGTACACCCGCGCAACGATCGGGAAAAATCAAAGCATGAGTGATCGCAACGACATCCCCCCTCAGGACACGCCTATTCTGACCATCAAGTGGCTGTGCAAGAGATTTCCACTCGCCAGCGGCTCCGCTCGGCGCAAATCTGAATTCTTTGCCGTCAATGGCATTTCTCTTAAAGTTCGGTCTGGGGAAGCGCTTTGTATTGTCGGCGAATCAGGCTCGGGCAAAACCACCTTGGCCCGGATGATCGTGGGACTGGAAACACCTTGCCAAGGCGAAATTTATTTTAAGGGACAACGGGTTGATACCGCCCGCGGCCGCCAGGCGATGCAATTGCGGCAAAAAATGCAGATGATCTTTCAAGACCCTTATGGCTCCCTCAATCCCCGCATGACGGTGAAACAAATGCTCATGGAACCATTGCGTCTGCACCGCCGTGATCTGAGCCGAAAGCAGGTCAAACGGCTCATCAAGGAGGTTCTCAATGATGTCGGAGCCGACAAGACCTGGCTTGAACGCTACCCCCATCAGCTCTCCGGCGGCCAGCGCCAACGGGTTGCCATTGCCCGGGCTTTGGTGCTTGAGCCAGAACTCATCGTTGCCGATGAGCCGGTTTCAGCCCTTGACGTCTCAGTACAGGCTCAGGTGCTGAATTTATTGATGGCAGCACGAAAAAACAAGGGGATTACATTTATCTTCATCACCCATGATTTGGCCGTTGTTGAAAGTATCGCAACCCGTGTTGCTGTCATGTATCGCGGGCAGATTTGTGAACTCGCTCCCCGAGAGGCTTTGTTCGATCAGCCCCTGCATCCCTATACGCAATTGCTCCTCTCAGGGGTTCCAACCTTGGGGGGCAAACCCTTTTCCCGGCAACCGCGCTTTGATGACAGTCCACAATTTTTTGAAAATCTGCGTGGTTGCCCCTTTTATCCAAGATGTGCCAAAGCGCAGCCGCAATGCCGCCGTGAGATGCCGATCTTAAAACCTGCCCATGACGATAACCATTTCGTGGCCTGCCACGCTGTCGAGGCCGCACTTGAAGCGCAACGGCCTATGCGAAAACCAGAAATTGCAAGCGGCCTCGTAAAGGTTCATGTGGCCGCTCCAATTCGCGCCAATAAAAATGTTTCCTCCAGGGATGAGCCCAAAGAATCTAAAACATCCCATGACCAAAAGATCAACTAGAGCAAAATCCGATCACATCGAATAATTGGATTTTGCTCCAGATTCTTGTTTTGGCACACAATTCACCCGAAAATTGGTTCTCACTTCTCGGATTGAGCTCTAGCGTTGTGTTCCAATGCCCAAAATCTTGCCGAATTTGCAAAGCCTGAGGGCACGGCGCCGGGCGCGGGTTTCACGGCGGCGCGCTGAGGCCCTGGCCGTTGTGCACCAGCGATAGTGTTCAATATAATTGGGATGCCAGCGTTCCCCGCGGAAATTGCACCCCTGATCGACACTTTTCTGGTATTGCGCAATCGCCTTGTTGGCATATTCGTCACAAACCGGATTGAAGCGGCCGCCACCTCGTTCGATACAGCGGCTGATAGCCTGCTCGCGCTGTAATATTTTCTTTTCGCGCAGATTTTTAGAATTGCGTCCACACCAGCGGAACAGGGCGCGGCGATCAGTTTGCCACAATGCTCCCTCAAGCCCGCATTTCAGTTTTTCATTGGTGCGGCTTTGCGCCATCGCCACCCGGGCGAAATGATTGCAGGCTTCGCGCCCTTGCCAGGAATTGGTGCCAGCGGCAAGACAGCGGCTCAATGCCTGCTCCCGGGTCTCGGTTTCAGCGCGCCGGTCAAACGGGCTCACTTTCAAGCAAAATTGATAATGATCGCGATAGTTTTGGCTCCACCGACGCCCCGAATAACCGCAATCACGCTTAACAGCGGTTTCAGCCTGCTCCACCGCGGTTTCCGCATAGGCATGACATTTGGCATCAAAACGCCCGCCGCCACGCTCCAAACAATGGGCGATTTTATGCTGACGAACTTCATTTTCATTTTCCACCACATCGGGAGAGGCCGTTAAACACCAATTATAATGTTTGTCGAAATCGCCACTCCAACGCTTGCCGGTAAAGCCACAGCCATTGCGGCGGGCAGCCCGAAACTGAGCCACCGCGATACCCGCATAGCCTTGGCAGGCCGGGTTGCGGGTTTTGCGGTGACTTTCACACCGCTCCAGCGCCCGCTGCCGCGCCCGCCGTTCATTGTCATGTTCTTGCCTGGACTTTTTCAGGCACCAGCGATAATGCAGCCCATAATCGCTATGCCAGCGGCTGCCACGATAACCACAGGCTTTGGCCAGATTTTCATCCTGCTGTTCCAAGGCCACCCGGGCATAACGGGCGCAACGGTTTTCCAGACTATTGTGATCTTCAGTGGCGTCTGTCTGTTTGACCCCCGAAATACAACACCGGTTTGCAAAAGCAGGGGCCACAGAATGTTTCAACCGGCATTGCCCCCCGCGATGATCACGAGGCCGCAAATAAGTCCAGGACCGGCAGCGTTTGTCACGCGCACAGCTTTGTTCGCACCACCGGTAGCCCCGGCCTTTGGGAACCGCCAAGATCGCATAGTCGTCGCCCAACCGAATCTGCCCCTGTTCGGCCGCCTGTGCCGGCAGTGTTGCCGCTGCAGGCAAGAGCACAATCACCGCGAATATCATAAAAAGCGCCCCCCTGGCGATGGCGCGCAAAATATCAAAAACAAGATTGGCAGTGGCATCGGAAAATGAAGACACAGGCAACTCCACCAAATATTTCATATGCGATTTAGATTATTAATGAGACGCAATATCAAAACGCAACATTGAAGTGTAAATATGCCCCAACAGACAATGTCAGACCAGCCCTTATCTTCCATGGTTCGACACTGGCATTTTCATGAGCTTTGTCAAGGGTTGAAAGCCGCTTCGCGGCCGCCTTCGGCGCCCTTGACAAAGCCCATGAAAATGCAAAATCGCTCACCATGGAAGGTAAGGACAGGTTCAGGGCAAAGGGATGACGCTCGGCCCCTGCCTGTCTGTATATTTGAAGGCCGATTTTTACAATCAAAAAGTATTCCTGACAATCTCGGACCGTTCTTCAAACACCACCAGCGGGACAGCAAAACGCGATGCTCAGTCTAGTCG
>WGBT01000215.1 GCA_015494185.1 Hyphomicrobiales bacterium
ATTTTACGCCTCAATTCAGGGATTTATCACATCGTCAGCCAATATGGCGATGTCAATGCGCGCGTGAGTGCGGATGTGACGGTGGAAGCTGGCAAACTGACCGAAGCCACGGTCAATCACACGGCGGCACAGGTCAAGTTGAAGCTGGTGCGCGTGCCGGGAGGGGAGGCCCTGCCAGGGACGCAATGGCAATTGATGGATCATAGCGGCCAGCTCATCAAACGCAGCACCGGGGCCTTGCCCACCCATTATCTCGCCGCGGGTGAATATCGTGTCGTCGCCCGGCATTCTGGCAAAACCTATCAGGCTAAATTCTCGGTCAAGCCAAAGGATGTCACCCAGATCGAGGTTATCGCCCAATCGCTTGCCGAATAGTTAGCTATGGCTGAAGAACTGGCTGAATAAATCGTGTCCGGCCGCTCATTTGCCTTAACAGAGCTGTCGACAAATGGGCCCATTTATAGTAGGACTGTCGGCAACGCGTTTCCAACCGGAACAAGACGAAGCCGCCCGCAAGGCTTGGGAGCAGGTCACAACCCTATGGCAGCTCCCCAGGACACCCTAAGACAGGTGAGCTCAATACAGGTGAACCAAAGATGGGGGGAGCTGAGAAGCCCGGGTTGAGCGGGAGCGCGCGCTTTTATTGAGCGAATCGAGATAGCCAATTCATTTGATCGCAAGCGGTAGACCGGGCCTTATTTTTCCCGGGGCTGGCCGCTTTTGTGGTTTGCAGGGCTTTTGCAGCAGGCTCCTGCCTGGCCTTAGAGGTTGAAAGACAGATCATGAATATCATTGAAGAACTTGAAAAAGAACATGCCGAAGAACTGGCAGCTAAACGCCCCATTCCCGAATTTGCGCCTGGAGATACGGTCCGGGTCCATGTCAATGTGGTTGATGGCGAACGCAAGCGGATACAGGCTTATGAAGGGGTGTGCATTGCCCGGTCAGGCCGGGGGCTGCATGAAAACTTCACCGTCCGCAAGATTTCTTATGGTGAGGGGGTGGAGCGGGTTTTTCCCCTTTATTCACCGCTGATTGCTTCGATTGAGGTGGTTCGCCGCGGTAAAGTCCGCCGCGCCAAGCTTTACTATTTGCGTGATCGCCGCGGGAAGGCCGCCCGCATCAAAGAAAAGCTCGACTTGAAAGGCAAGGCCGCCGCCAAAGCCAAAAAAGCAAACAAAGAGAAGACGGAAAAAGAGCAGGTGGATGCGTAACCTTCTTTTTCTTTAGAACAGCGATGGGGGCCATCGCTCGCAAGGGGAAGCGTAAAACAGCTGTTAATTGCCAAAAACTGCGTTTGAACTCACCGACAGTGGCGGGCTTGATTACAGCTTTACGAGTCCAAACCTGTTTTTACCTTTCATGGTGAGCGTTTTTGCATTTTTGACAAGTTTGGCAAGGCTTGCAACCGATTCGCGGCCGCAAACAAGCGAGCGTGGAATGCCGCAGGCATGACGGGGGCCTCAAAAAGGCGGTCCTTGACAAACTTGTCGGAAATGTCAGTGTCTCATCATGGAAAGGAAGGACAGGATCAGGTCCTGTCTGTAGGGGTGAAGGTCGTTTTTTTCCTCTTTCATAAAACAAGGCGATGACAACAGAAGACTATGGCGCGAACACTTTACGATAAAATCTGGGATGATCATCTGGTCGACTGTGAGCCCGATGGCACCTGTCTGATTTATATTGACCGGCATTTGATCCACGAAGTGACCAGCCCGCAAGCCTTTGAGGGGTTGCGGCTGGCCGGGCGCAAGGTGCATGCACCAGATAAAACCTTGGCCGTTGTCGATCATAATGTCCCCACCACGGATCGTAGCCACGGGATTGATGATCCTGACAGTGCGTTGCAGGTCAAGACACTGGCGGACAACTGTGCCGAGTTTGGCATTGAATATTACAACGAGGTGGACCGCCGTCAGGGCATTGTTCATATTGTTGGCCCAGAACAGGGCTTCACCCTGCCAGGCACGACTATTGTATGTGGTGACAGCCATACTTCCACCCATGGCGCTTTTGGCGCGCTGGCTCATGGGATTGGAACGTCTGAAGTCGAACATGTTTTGGCGACCCAGACACTCATTCAGAAAAAAGCCAAGAATATGCGGGTGACCGTAAATGGTGAACTGCCAGAGCATGTCACCGCGAAGGATCTCATTCTTGCGATTATTGGGGAAATCGGCACTGCAGGAGGGACCGGTCATGTGCTGGAATATGCCGGTGATGCGATTCGAGCGCTGAGCATGGAAGGACGGATGACGGTTTGCAACATGTCGATCGAAGCCGGGGCCCGGGCTGGTTTGATCGCCCCTGATGAAAAGACCTTTGCCTATTTGCAAGACCGTCCCCGTGTGCCGAAAGGGGCTGCTTGGGATGCCGCCCGTGCCTATTGGGAAACGCTAGCCTCTGATGAGGAGGCAGAATTCGACCGTGAGGTGGTGCTTGATGCGGCCAATCTGCCGCCCTTGGTCACTTGGGGAACCAGTCCTGAAGATGTGGTTTCCATCACTGGCGTGGTGCCCGATCCTGAAGCCGTTGAAGATCCCCATAAGGCTGAAGCGATGCGCCGGGCCTTGGAGTATATGGGGCTGACCCCTGGCACCAAAATGCAAGATATTCGGATTGACCGTGTCTTCATCGGCTCTTGCACCAATGGCCGAATTGAAGATTTGCGTGAGGTTGCCAAGGTGGTGGAAGGCCGGCATGTGAATGAAAATGTCAACGCCCTGATCGTTCCGGGGTCCGGGCTCGTTAAAGCCCAGGCCGAAGCCGAGGGGCTCGACAAAATCTTTATCAAAGCCGGTTTTGAATGGCGTGAACCGGGCTGCTCCATGTGTTTGGCGATGAATGCCGACAAGCTGGCGCCCAAGGAACGTTGCGCCTCTACCTCGAACCGGAATTTTGAAGGCCGTCAGGGCCGGGCTGGGCGGACTCATCTGGTTTCACCGGCCATGGCTGCCGCAGCCGCGATTGCCGGACACTTCGTCGACATTCGAGACTTCTAATCCGCTACGGCCATGGCCGGGTGCCCAAAGCCTGCTCGCTCAAGCTCACCAAAAGGATGGTCCGCCATCCTTCCGAACCCGCCGTCGCTCACCCGGTTTGGGTGAGGCGAGCGACGGCGGCTCCGAAAGGATGGCTCTTCAGTCCCCCGTGAACAATTCGCAAGCCGTTGATTCTGCTTTCTGAATCGGCGCGGCGGGGGGATGTTTTTTGCAAGAAAGATGCGGTTTTGGCTGGGTTTCCTTGCAATTTGACCGGCCCGGATATTCGTGA
>WGBT01000216.1 GCA_015494185.1 Hyphomicrobiales bacterium
GTTCATGGGGGACTATTTATGATTGACTTTTCCATGCTTTCCGTATCCCTTTGAAGATTATACGTAAATTGGACAGTAGACGAGTCAAGTCCAGGAACCGCTGGTGTGATATAGCAAAATTTCTCTAGTTTTCCTTGAGCATTCTTGCCCAAAATTCCCTTTCATCGTGGTTCGTCCGATCTCATGGAAGAGCTCCTAAGATGACACCAGCAGCCCCTGACCTTCATTCGTATGCCGTCAATTAACACAAAAAGTTCAAAGGGGTACGAAAAGCTCGAGCCGTCAATGACAAATACCTCCGGTATCATAGCCCTGTTTCGGACTTTGGATGATGCGACTTGCCAGAACTCTTCTTTTTCAGTCTACATTTTATTTGACTACATTGCTTTATCTCCTGGTTTGCCTGCCACTGCTGGCTTTTCCGGTTCGCTATCTGTTAAGGGCATTGGCCTCTTATGGCCGAACCTGCCTTTGGCTCACCAAACAGATTGCTGGCATTGACTTACAAATTCGCGGCTTGGAACATCTACCCAAGGGCCCTGCCATCATCGCAGCCAAGCATCAATCAACTTGGGAAACCTTCGCCTTATTTCCTTTTGTCCACCAACCCGTGATCATCATGAAAGCGGAACTGTTCCGTATTCCACTGCATGGCTGGTTCGCCCGCAAGTTTAAAATGATCCCGGTGCGGCGGGGCGCGGGACGCGCTGCCATCGATGAAATGGTAACGGCTGCCAAAGCCCGGCTGGCCGAAGGCCGCCAGATTATCATCTTCCCCGAGGGCACCCGGCGCCCCATTGGCGCTGACCCCATTATCCGCAACGGCGTTGTCGTCCTTTATGAACAGACCAACGTCCCCTGCATCCCCGTTGCCCTTAATTCCGGCCTGTTTTGGCCGCGCCGCAAACTCATCCTGCATCCTGGCACCATAACGCTGTCATTTCTCAAACCCATTCCCCTGGGCCTGCCCGGCGCTGAATTCAAGGCTTTGTTGGCAAAGGTCCTTGAAGAAGAAACCGATCAGCTTATTCGCGAAGCTCTCAGCCAGCCAAACGCCCCTCCCATATCTGACGCTATACGCCATCGTTACGGCATCACACCGCAAACATCCCAAGAAAACGGTTGATCCCACCACAACCGCATGAAAGAGAATACAAAAAGAACACAAAAAGAACAATACTTGATTTTCAACTTTTTTGCGTTTAGAGTCTCAGCCATTGAAAAGGGCTGTGGACTGTAGACGAGATTACGTATGACCAGTGTGCCAACCAATATCGAACCGTTCAGCAACGCTTTCGCACATCTGATTTGGGACATGAAATATCGGTGGCGGGACAGCAGCGGTGCCATTCTTGATGAAACAATAGAGGATACCTGGCGGCGGGTCGCCCACACCATCGCCAAAGTGGAAGAGCCCGCTAATCAAGCCCTGTGGGAAGAACAATTCTTCCAAGCCATGCGTGGATTTCAGTTTCTGCCCGCAGGCCGAATTTTAGCCGGGGCAGGCACAAAGCGGCGATTGACCTTGTTTAATTGCTTTGTCATGGACCGCATCGATGACACTTTGGCTGGCATTTTTGATAGTGTTAAAGAAGCCGCTTTGACCATGCAGCAAGGCGGCGGAATAGGCGTTGATTTTTCGACCATACGCCCCAAGGGAGCCGCCGTTGAGAGTACGGGAGCGGATGCCTCCGGACCGGTCAGTTTCATGGATATCTGGGATTCCATGTGCAGCACCATCATGTCGGCAGGCGCGCGTCGTGGCGCCATGATGGGCACACTACGCTGCGACCACCCTGATATCGAGGCCTTTATCGCGGCAAAATCGGACCCAACACGGCTACGGCACTTCAATCTGTCAGTGCTGGTGACCGATGCTTTCATGTCCGCGGTCAAAAATGATACCGATTTCGATCTGGTTTTTGCCGGTCAACGCTATCGTACGGTCAAGGCGCGCGATCTGTGGCACAAGATTATGCAAGCCACATACAATTACGCCGAACCCGGGGTGGTTTTCATCGACCGTGTGAACGCGCTCAATCCGCTCTCTTATTGTGAAAACATATACACGACAAATCCCTGTGGCGAGCAGCCGCTGCCACCTTACGGAGCCTGTTTGCTCGGCTCAATCAATCTGACAACCCTGATCCAATCACCTTTTGAGGCGGACGCAAAACTTGACGAATCCCGTCTTGCCGAGTTGACGCGTATTGCGGTGCGATTTCTCGATAATGCGATCGACGTTTCCAACTATCCATTGCCAGAACAGGCTCAGGAAGCCCGCAACAAACGGCGTATTGGCCTTGGCGTGACCGGTTTGGCGGATGCCCTCATCATGTGCGGACTACGCTATGGTAGCCCGGAAGCAATCGAAGCCTCGGCGAACTGGCTGCGCATCATCAAACGTACCGCCCTTCTAACCAGCAGTGAACTGGCGGCTGAAAAAGGTGCCTTTCCACTATTTGACGCGGACGCTTATCTTGCAACACAGTATGGCCAAACGCTATCGACAGAAATTCGTGATGCCATCAAGAAACAAGGGCTACGTAATGGCCTTTTGACTTCGATTGCACCAACAGGGACGATTTCCCTGCTCGCCGGAAATGTCTCAAGTGGTATCGAACCGGTTTTTGATTTCACTTATAAACGGCGCATGCTGCAACCCGATGGAAACTGGCATGAAGAAGTTATTAAAGACGCCGCCATAAACCAATTTCGCACCCTCAAAGGGAATACGGCAAATCTGCCGGAGGCTTTTGTCACAGTTCAAGACCTGACACCAAACGACCATCTCATCCAACAAGCTGCCTTGCAGCCGCATATTGACAGTGCCATCTCCAAAACCATCAATTGCCCGAAAGATATTTCATTTGAGGATTTTAAAGCGATTTATGAACGTGCTTATGATCTCGGTCTTAAGGGCTGCACGACCTATCGCCCCAATCCGGTGACTGGAGCCATTTTAAGCACCGATAAAGACACACGAACAAAAACGCTCCCTTCCCGCCAACAAGCTGCATCCCCCCTCAATCGCCCCCTGGTCGATCATACAAATCATATACATAACAAGTCAGATCCACACGACAATGACAGTGCCGAGATTGTCTATCTCTCCAAGCCACGCGAACGGGCTGCCGTACTGGAGGGGCGAACCTATAAGCTGAAATGGCCAGATAGCGAACACGCCCTTTACATTACGATCAATAACACGGTGGAAAACGGTAAGCCCCGACCGTTTGAAATTTTCATCAATACCAAATCACTTGATCATTATGCTTGGATTGTTGCATTGACGCGAATGATCTCTGCCGTGTTCCGGCGTGGTGGCGACGTGTCCTTTGTCGTTGAAGAGTTGAAAGCGATTTTCGATCCTAAAGGTGGGATTTTTATGGATGGAGAATATGTCCCGAGCCTGATCGCCGCTATCGGTAAAATTATTGAGCAACATATGCAAGCAACCGGTGCATTGGATCAAGATCATAACGAAATTCCATTAGCTGCCTCATCTGCGCCAGTCATGACATCCGAACAACGTAATAAAATAATTGCCGTATCCCAGAACATGAAATTCTGCCCCAAATGCGCGCAACCGGCTTTGGTCCTGCGCGAAGGCTGCCAAATCTGCATGGCCTGCGGCTATTCAAAATGTGGATAATTAAAATATGTTCATCATAGATATAGACATAATACACATAAAAGAGACGAGCCTATCATGGCACCTGTTAGATCTTGCGGATAGCTACCTGTTCAACGGCATGGTCTTCTCCTTTGTGCAAAATCAAATCAGCGCGCTGTCGAGTCGGCAAAATATTCTCTTTCAGATTACGCAGATTGATATTTCGCCAAATCACCTTTGCCGTCGCTATGGCTTCCTGATCATCAAGTTTGGAGTAACGATGAAAATAAGAAGCTGGATCACGAAATGCCGTTTCCCGCAACCGCAAAAATCGTTCCACATACCAGCGCTCGATGATCTCTTCGGGAGCATGCAAGTAAATCGAGAAGTCAAAAAAATCCGACACAAAAGGAATCGCTTGGCCATCACGCGGCAACTTGGCTGGCTGCAACACATTCAAACCTTCAAGAATCAAAATATCAGGCCGCTCAACCAAAATCCTCTGATCCGCAATGATATCATAGGCAAAATGCGAATAAACCGGCGCCTGAACCACTTCGCGTCCCGATTTAATATCTCCCAGGAAAGCCAACAACCGCTTGATATCGTAGCTTTCAGGAAATCCTTTGCGGTCCATGATCCCACGTGCTGCAAGCTCACTATTGGGGCGCAAAAAACCATCTGTTGGCACCAACGCCACACGTGGATGGTGTGGCCAGCGCGACAACAGTGCTTGCAGGATTCTGCCTGTTGTACTTTTACCCACCGCCACACTGCCCGCCAAGCCGATAATAAAAGGGACCGGTTGCTCACGGCGCGACAAAAAAGCAGAACGCGCCATATGCAATTCTCGGGCTGCCGTAACATGCAAGTTCAAAAGGCGCGACAGTGGCAAATAGACCTCCGTCACCTCGGTCATCGAAACGGGCTCATTAATGCCCCTCAATTGTTCCAGCTCAGACTCAGTCAATGTCAGTGGCGTATCTGCACGCAGTTGCGCCCATTGCTTGCGGCTCAATACAAAGTAAGGCGAAAATTCATGTTCGGACGGCTTTTCATCTACCCCCCTAACATCATTCGTCAATGGAAATTTTTTCGCCATAGCAAACATGTTTCCAGTTCGAGGCAGCTATCGAGCAGCTTTTTCGGCAAGTCCCGAGAGCCCCATCCGGCTTGCCAATTCTTCCAATACATCCTCATAATCCACACCCCGGCTTTCAAGCATCACAAGCAGATGATACAATACGTCTGCCGCTTCCGAACAAAGCGCATCAGGGGTTTCTGCGACAGCAGCAATGACGGCCTCAGTTGCTTCTTCGCCAAATTTCTTGGCACAGCGATTGGGGCCAGCATCAAGCAATTGACGCGTATAAGATTGGGTGGCAGAGGCTTTTTTTCGATTACGGATGATCATAACAAGTTGCAAAAGGATGTCGCCGTTGCTGCGGCTAGTATCTGACATTATTTCAGTCCCCAAATTTTAATTTACTGTTGTCAATAAGTCGGAAAGACCCTAAATTATGCCAGCAAATTCGCCCCTTCAATTCCAAAGCACTGCAGATCAAGAGCGTCAAACCGAAACAACCAAATCTCTCGCTCAAACCGGCATCCTCCCCTCCCATGCCATTAAATCACTCATCGAGCAACAGCAGATCGTTGCACTGGCGCCTATCATGTCAGAACAGATCCAGCCCGCCAGTCTTGATTTACGCCTTGGCGAGAAAGCGTATCGGATACGTGCCAGCTTTCTGCCTGGCCAAGGACAAACTGTGGCTACAAAATTGGACGATTTGTCGTTACACGAAATTGATCTGCGCTACGGTGCGGTTTTGGAGACAGGCTGCGTCTATCTGGTACCTTTAATGGAAAGCCTCAACCTTGACCCCTCGTTAAGTGCGACCGCCAACCCGAAAAGCTCAACAGGCCGGCTTGATGTTTTCACACGGGTAATTACTGACGGGGCACGTAACTTCGATCAAATCCCGGCAGGCTACAAGGGCTCCCTTTATGCGGAAATTTGCCCACAAACTTTTTCCGTTTTAGTCCGGGCAGGTTCCCGATTGTCGCAAATTCGTTTTCGTCGTGGTCATTCAATCCTCGACGATGATTCACTGTTACAACTACAGAAGAAATATAATCTAGTAACTGCCACCGAAACGGATATCAACAATGGAATTGCATTGACCGTCAATCTCGCTGGAGATCCTCAAACAGGGTTGATTGGATATCGCGCAAAACACCACTCGGGATTAATTGATGTTGATTGCGAAGGCGGTTATGACACACTCGATTATTGGGAGCCAATCATCAGCCGCGGCCAACGCCGCCTCGTGCTCGATCCTGATGAATTTTATATTTTGGCTTCAAAAGAGGCCATTCATGTCCCACCGAATTATGCTGCTGAAATGGTGCCATTTAATCCCCTTGTTGGCGAGTTCAGGGTCCATTATGCTGGCTTTTTTGACCCAGGTTTCGGTCATGAAGCGGCTGGAGGCTCCGGCAGCCGGGCGGTGCTTGAAGTGCGCAGCCATAAAGTCCCCTTCATCTTAGAAGATGGGCAGATTATTGGCCGTTTGATTTACGAACGGCTCGCGGCCCCGCCTAACCAACTTTACGGTGCTGGTTTAGGATCACATTATCAGGCCCAAGGGCTAAAACTATCCAAACACTTCAAGGAAGCATGAAAACTTCAGGATAATAAGACCAAGGGACTTCTCTTTGCCGTTCTCCGCGACGAATTTCTGCGCTGGGCGGCATCGAAATCTGCGCGGACTAACTGGTGTCAATTTAAGAGTCCCCCGTGAACAATTCGCAAGCCGTTGATTCTGCTTTCTGAATCGGCGCGGCGGGGGGATGTTTTTTGCAAGAAAGATGCGGTTTTGGCTGGGTTTCCTTGCAATTTGACCGGCCCGGATATTCGTGATTCTCTTGCCCGGAAAGGAGCGATTCGGGAGCCGATCATGACACCGAGAGAACCCGTGGATTGCGGCGAGCAGGATCTTTTCCGTTCGCGGCTCGACCTGATCATCGACATGAAGCACGCCAAGGTGGTGCTGGCGCAGGCCATCGACTGGGATTGGCTGGCCGATCAGATCGGCGCGGTCTACCGCGACGGCCCCGGTCACCCGCCGTTGCCGGTGCGGCTGATGGCCTGCACATCCTCAAATACATGGACGATCTGTCGGACGAAGAGGTCTGCCGGCGCTTCGTGGAGAACCCCTATGACCAGTATTTTTGCGGCGAGGTGTTCTTCCGCCATGACCTGCCGTTTGACCGCTCGTCGATGACCCGCTGGCGCCAGCGTCTGGGCGAGGAGAAGGTGGCGGCGCTGTTGCAGGCGAGCCTTCAGGCGGCGGTGCAGCTCGGCGCGGCGCAGCCTTCGGATTTCAAGCGGGTGATTGTGGACACCACGGTGCAGGAGAAGAACATCGCCCATCCCACGGATGCGAGGCTGATGGACACGGCCCGGCGACGTCTGGTGCGGCTGGCGAAGACGCATGGCGTCCGGTTGCGCCAAAGCTACGCACGGGTGGGCAAGCGGGCGCTGATCAGGCATCAGCGCTACCGGCACGCCAAGCAGTTCAAGCGGGCGCGGCGGGAAAAGCGCCGCCTTGGCACCTGGCTGGGGCGGGTGATCCGCGATATCGAACGCAAGATCAAGGGCGACAGCGAGCTGCAGAAGATATTCCGCAAGGAATTGTGGAAGGCTTCAGCGGAGGCGCACTTGGGAAGCCCCGGGATGGCACATGGAAGAAGATTGATGGCCCCTGGTCTTGACTCGACGGTCTTGACTCGACTCGTCTACCGTCCAATTTATTTCGCCCCTTCAAAAGGATAGGGCAAGCATGGAAAAGTCAATGACAAATACCGCCGGTATTATTCGCTGCACGCGCCGGAGGTGGAGTGCATCGGCAAGGGTAAGGCGCACAAGCCGTGGGAATTTGGCGTGAAGGTGTCGGTGGCCACGCCGTGGCGGCGCTGCCGGGGCGGGCAGTTCGTGGCCCACATCAAGGCGCTGCCGGGAAAGCCCTATGACGGCCACACCCTGCGCACGGTGCTGCCCAAGATCGAGAAGTTCACGGGCGCGGGGCTGGAGCGGGTTTACGTCGATGACGGCTATCGCGGCCACGGGCTGGGGGCGGATTACAGGTTCAAGGTCTTCACCTCCAGCCAGCGGCGCAGGGTGACGAAGGCCATTCGGCGGGAGCTCCGGCGCCGCGCCGCTGTCGAGCCGGTGATCGGCCATCTCAAGGCGGAGCACCGCATGGACCGCAACTGCCTGGCGCATGAGAGCGGTGATGCCATGAACGCCATTCTGGCGGCGGCGGGCTACAACTTCCGCCTGCTCGTCAACTGGATCATCGCAATCCTTTTGGCCTTGCTCCAGGCAGCCCTCCCCATGCCGCCCTCAATCTCTCAACAGGCGCAAAGCCTATACTATAGTTCACGAACGACTAAATCGCGTGTCTGAAAACAGACACAGAGTATCGGATATGTTACTTCAACGTAAGTGGCAGGGCGACACCGTTCAGATTTAGCTTGACGAGCCATCAAAAGCCCAAGGCATGGGCGCGCCTTGGCATATCAGCCCCCCATGAACAATCAATATCCCTTTGATTTAGCAAAGAATTAGGCTGTCGCAAAGGGTTGCGTTTTGCAAGAAATCGACAATTGAGCCACCGTTTTCTTGCAATTTCAGTTTCAAAATATCGGCGTTTGTGATTCCCTGTTGTCATTGGATCGAGGGGATTGCCGTGCGGCCGAAAAAGCCAAAACCAACGCGCCTGGATGATCTGTTCCGCGCCCGTCTCGACCAGATCATCCCATGCGCCCCGAACTGGTGCAGCTCGCCGGCAGGATCGACTGGGACTGGCTCGACGAAGAGCCGGCGGGCTGTTTTTCCGGCCAGGGCCGCCCGGCCGGACCGGTGCGCTTTATGACCGGCATGTTCCTGCTGAAGGCGGTCTACAAGCTGTCCGATGAACGGGTTTGGGAGCGCTGGGTGCACGATCCGTATTTCCAGTCTTTCACCGGCGAGACCTTCTTCCGGCACCCAGTGCCGCACCAGCACCGGGCATGAGCCACTGGCGCAAGCGAATCGGCGCTCGGTTCGATCTGCTGCTGGCCGAGACGCTGCGCCTTGCCGAAGCAACCAGGCGCGATGAAAAAGAGCGGCATGAAGCGGGTGACGGTGGACACGACGGTGCAGCCCCAAAACATCACCTTCCCGACTGGCGCCAAACTGATGCTCACCGCCATCCGGCAGCTCGGAAAACCGGCCAAAAAGCATGGGTGTGCCGCTGCGCCAAAGCTATGCGCGCCCCGCCCCGAGGGCAGCGCTGATGGCCGGGCGCTATGCCCACGCCAAACAGTTCAGGCGCCACAACCGCGAACTCAAATGCCTGCGCAGCAGGCTCGGGGCGGCTGATCCGCGGCATTGGCCGCAAAACGCAAGGAGATGCGGTGCTGGAGGAAATCTTCGCCCTCCCCTTGAGCCGCGCCGAACAGATCCAAAGCCAGAAACAGCGCCGGCGCGGCAGAAAGCTCTATTCCCGGCACGCGCCCAAGACCGAGTGTATCGGCAAGGGCAAGGCGCATGCGCCTTATGAATTTGGCTGCAAGGTGTCGATCACCACCAACAACAGGCGCTGCAAGGGCGGCCGGTTCGCCGTCCACGTCAGGGCCTTCCACGACACCCCCCCTTCCACGGCAATTCCTATGACGGTAATCCCCATGACGGCCATAGGCTACGCGAGGTCATCGCGGAGACCGAGCAGCTCACCGGCTGCAAGGCAGAAGCGCGGCTATGTGGACAAGGGCTGTCGCGGCCATGATGGGCCAAGACCGTGGCGCCTCTTCCGCTGCGGCCAGAAGCGGGGGTTGCCGGGCAGATCAAAAAGGAATTACGGCGGCGCTCGGCGGCCGAGGCCGTCATCAGCCATTGCAAAACCGGCAGTCATCTCTCGCGA
>WGBT01000217.1 GCA_015494185.1 Hyphomicrobiales bacterium
CCGTGTGGGCTTGGTGAATAAAGAACGGAAAAAAACTTTGCCATCGAAACTTTTGCCACGAACTCGGACCGCCAACACGCCATCCTTCTTTCGCAAAAGCCCTGACAACTGCAGGTGAGTGAGGAAATTGGGCGAAAATTCTTTGAAGAAAAATTCACTTAACTTGTTCTGTTTATCAAGGATGATATAGCCACTGGCGTTGAGATCTTCGCCCACGAGCTTCACATCTTTCAGCCGGGTTTTTCCTGATCTCGTTTCTTCCAAGGTAAAGGAAATCTGTGCTGGCCGGGCGCGGGCTTTTCTCCACCCAAGTGGCGCAAAATTCAGCTCAACATCATTCAGATCAGTGACAAATTGAACTAAAGGTGACGCCCTCCCCCGGCTTGCAATCGTTATATGAAGCGGCAAGGTCCCGTTGACGATGTGATCAATATGAAAGCCCAACAGTTTTCGGGCCTTTTGATTAAGCAGCATGGAAATGCGCAGCGGGGGTTGCTTGGCGGCTGGTGCGTCGAAAATATATTGACCGGCAATTTGTGCTGGAACGCCGGAAAGCAAGACCTCCCCCGAAAGCTCAAGCGCCTTTTCTGAAGCCTTCAGCTCAATGGTGCCCGCCGTGACATCATACCGGCCAAAAAAGTCTTTTGCCTTGAGATGTTTCAAACGTCCTTTTGCCTTGATCTTCACATCCTTCCAGCCGGTTTCACTGGTCACCGGCGCGGTAATCGCGATGCGGCCGCTCAACTTCCCATTTATTTTGGCTAAAGTCGCAATCATGGGCCGATTGATGGGAAGGGCAGAACCTGCCAGCAGCTTCATCGCGCTGGACCATTGTGTTGCCACTTTGAACCGCAACGTTCCCTTCATGTCGACCGGACGCCAATCTTTGATCTCATAGCGGCCTTTGGATAAGCGAATGAGGCTGGACCGATTTTGCCCGGTGCTGCCGGCAGGTAAATCAATCGAGAATTGATGCCCCCGAAGTGAAGCGGTGGCTTTGGGAATGCTGATCGCCGGAAGCCGGTCATCATAGCGAACGATGAGATTGGAAAAGCCCAGAACAATATCGATTGCGCGCGCCGGCAGCGATTTCAACTCATTCAGACGGGCCAACATCCCGCCCGGGATATCAATCGAAATCCGCCCCCCATCAACCCGGCCAGCAAGAATATTAAGGTCCACCCATTCCCGCGCCGCAGGAGTGATGGCATCGGGCCAAATACTGCGAAAAGTATCTAGTCGCATCGGACTGATATGCCCGGTCAAACGGATCGCGGCGGAATCTGGGGCTTGGGTCATCTTGCCGGTGAGCTGCACTTCGGCATCGCCAGCACGAAAATAATATTGTGAAAGCTTCAATTCACCACTAAGCGCATTGAAGGTTCCTTTGGCTGACCATGTATCGATGCGGATCGGTGGCAGGGAACTGGTCGCTCGTGAAACCGAAAAGGCGGCCTCATCTGCCGCGATTTGATAGCTCCACAACCGTTGCCCTTCCTTATTCAGGGAAGAACGGAGCACACCACTGACCCGCGCATAGTTGCCATAGCCCCAACGCACCACGGTCGGATGCAGCCGAAACTGATCATGCTTGCCATCATAGGTAATGCGAAAATGCCCCCGCTCGACATTGATCGTGTTATTTTCCCCCCAAGGCATATTGAGATGACCTTGCGCATAGGCAACGCGAATATCACCGGTTCGAAATGTCCGGTCCGGTTCGAGGACACCGCGCGCTTCCACCGTAACAGGCAGATGCAATGACCGGGTGAAGGCGAAAATCGGGAAACTGCCGGCCAGGCTGGCAGGATTGAGATCGGTCAATTTCAAGACCATACCAACGCGACTTGATTTGCGAATCAAACGAGCGGAAAAATGCGCCTTCCAGGGTAAAGTTGTTTTGGGTTGCAAGCTCCATCCCTGTGCTGAGACCGACTTGACCAAGGCATCTGCTTCCAAAGCGCTATAATTTTTTTCATGTACCACCCGAATATCGATCTTGGGAATCCGCCAAAGGCTTTCCCGGCGGCCATCGTGATCGAAAATCACTGTTGCGTTGCGAATGCCAAAGCGGGTGAGATCGGCCGCCACATTGAGCCCAGCCCGGCCGCGCCCCAAAAATTCCGCAATAGCCGCCCCCAGATTGATACTTTGTGATGTTGGGGCTATTGCTGGTGCCGTCTGTGAAGCTTGTCGCGTTGCCTTGTTATCTGGAACCAAGACGGCTTTCTCGCCCGGTGTCAAAGCCCCACGCAACTGATCGGAGTTCGAGGCACGGCTGTTTGGCTTTGTGGGAGGGGAGAAGAATGCTAACGACAAGCCCTGCTGCGCTTTGTAGGACAAGTGAAAACGTGGCCCGATCAGCTCAACGCTAGAGGGCGCCAGACGTCCATAGAGTAAAGCACCAGGCGCGATCCCAATTGCCGCCTCTGGGGCTTGTGCAATAACGCTTCCCTGGGCATCGAGGAGACGGATATTCTTCAAGCGAAACTGAATCCCAAGCCGTTCGGGGCTGCGGCGAAAGACGGCACTTTCAATTCGTGCCGTGACCCCATCGAGCTCAGCATTAATCGCCCGTTCGATATAGGGAACGAGATAGTTGACATGCACAGGTCCCCGGCTGAGATAGGCATAAAGGCCTATGACGGTAACCAGCCCAAGAACAAAAACCCCGGCGACAATCTCGCGGACAAGGCGCATCACCTTGCTGCGTGAGATTTTGTGGAGCCGCTCGTTTGCAGCCTTACCCTCATGCGGAATATGATTCTTTTGCGGGATATGGCGTGAAAACGGTGTGCCAAATTGCGAAGGTGTGCTTTGTTTCGGGGGCGAAGCTAACGGAGAAGAGAAGTTTTGAGAAGAAATTTCCTCCCTTTGCGGTGTGGCCGGAAAAGGGGCAACCTGTTGAGGCCGTACGTATGGCTGTTGAACTGGCGGTTGTTGTTCAGCTTCCTGATTGAGAGGAGCATTGGCATGATGACGCTCTCCCTGACGGCTGATACCAGAGTCATTTCCAGACCCGTTTTCCAAAGCCCCCCCCTTCGGACGATTTTGCCCTTTTTGCCCCATGGTGTATCCTTAACCC
>WGBT01000218.1 GCA_015494185.1 Hyphomicrobiales bacterium
CAGCGCGACAGAAACGGGTGTTGCGGGTGTTGGTGTGACAACCAACTACGACGACCTCGACATGGTTCTCGGTGGTATGCGCATCAAGTTCTAAGCCACCCAGCGCTTAGATAGAGCCAATCCAAACACAAGGGCGGCCCCAGGAAAATCTTGGGGCCGCTTTTCTATGCCAGGACCGGCTGGTATTATGCCATGTATTCCACCAGCAGCGCCCCTTGACCTTCATTCGTATACCGTCCAATTTACGTATAATCGTTAAAGGGATACGAAAAACGTCGGCGGTCAATGATAAATACCGCCGATCTTATATCATGTATTCTATTTTCCAATTTGCATTCGAGAAGGGGGGAGAAAGGGCCGAGAAGGGCCCGCGTCCAACCTATTGAGTGTGGAAATGATGCAAGGGACCGCGGCACTGGCCGACATTAAGCTGCTTGGCGGTGGTGATGGCCTTGGTGACAAAGGCTTTGCCAGCCGCGACGGCTTCCGCAAGCGGTTTTCCCTGTGCCATTGCCGCCGCGATGGCTGAGGCGAGGCTGCAACCAGAACCATGGGTGTGTGGCGTGGGCACAAAGCGGGCCTGAAAAAGCCGTTCGCCTTTCTTGTCAAGCAATAGATCCGTTGCCCTGTCGCTGTTGGGCCGATGTCCTCCCTTGAGCAGCACGGCGCGGGCACCCAAGGCCAGCAACTGATGGGCCTGATTGCGCATCTCATCGAGGTTGTTGGCGGGGGAGGTGTTGAGAAGTTGGGCTGCCTCGGGCAGGTTCGGCGTGATCAGCGCCGTGCGCGGAACGAGTTTCCGCCACAGTAAATCAAGCGCATCGGCCTCAAACAATGAGGTTCCCGCCGTTGCCGCCATGACGGGATCGAGAATGATTGGGATGTCGGCGATGTTTGGTGCTCTCTCCAGAGCATCAGCGATGGCCTCGATTGCCTCAGCACTACCAGTCATGCCGATTTTAATGGCGTGAATTTGCAGATCCGACAACACCGCCTCGATTTGAGCACGGATCACATCGGCCGGAATGGGATGAATGGCGGTAATCTTGCAGGTGTTTTGCGCCGTTACAGCGGTAATGACGCTGGCACCATAAACCCCAAAGGCGGTAAAGGTTTTCAAGTCAGCCTGAATCCCCGCCCCGCCAGAGCTATCCGATCCCGCGATGCTAAGGGCGTTGGGGGGGGAAGGCGGTGCTGATAAGGCCAATGGCTCCTCCGCTTTTCACCCAGGGAACCTCTAAACAAATTGCTGTCCCTTGCCCTCCCGCCTATGGTTGTGCGGAAAATGGCCAGGAGGCCAAGGGACAGCGGTGGAATAGGTGGTTAATCAAAGGTTCCTTAGCCAATCCCTTTCGGAACCTCTGAATAAATTGCTGAATCCACCGCCTTCCTTGCCCTCCCGCCCATTTTCCGCGGCAACCATAGGCGGGGGCAAGGAAGGCGGTGGCTAGGTTGTTTAATCAGAGGTTCCCTTTCTTAGCCAATCCCCTTGAAGAAATCGAAACTGTTGAGCAGCCAAGTCCCGATATCGTTGATGGAGAAGGTCTGAAGGCCAAAATAGCTCAGCACTGGCGCCAGGAATAAAAGACCGGTGATGATCAGCAACACCCCCATGACTTTTTCGACCGTCTCCATATGTTTGCGGAAATTGCGCATGAAGCCCATGAATGGGCCGACCAAAAGCGCGGCCAACACAAAGGGAATTCCAAGACCCATGGAATAGATGAATAACAACCCGGCTCCATAAGTCACCGTGGCTTCTTGCATGGAAAAGGTCAAAATCGCCGCAAGAACCGGACCAACACAGGGGGTCCAACCAAAGGCAAAGGCCAGGCCCATGATATAGGCGCCGAGCAAACTGGCGGGCTCGACATTGGCTTCCATACGGGCTTGGCGGTACAGGAAGGGAATGCGGATGATGCCCAGAAAATGCAGCCCAAAAAGGAGGATAAACACCCCCGCCACGATGGCCATGGTTTCTTTTTGCTGGGCAATGACCTTTCCGAAGACGGAAGCGCCCGCGCCAAGGCCAACAAAAATGGTGGTGAAACCAAGCACGAACAAGATCGCCGTGACAATGACCCGGCGATAGGCTGCCGCAGCTTCGCGGCTGTCTTTGTTTGCCAAAATATCGACCGAGGTGCCGCCGAGAAAGCCCAGATAGGGGGGCACCAAGGGCAACACACAAGGTGACAAGAAGCTGATCAAGCCGCCCAGGAAAGCCGCCAACACCGAAACCCCTAAAGCGGGGGAGGCGCCTTCGGTGGCGCCGGTCAGTTTGGCAAGCCAATAAATCGCAAAAACAACTGCTCCCAGCAGGATCGCCAGAGCTGCTAGGGCAGCAATCGCCAACAAGGCCGTCAAAAGCTGGGTTGCAATCCCTGTTCCCATGGGGCTGGATGGCTTATCCTCCCCAGCCAGATTGCGGTTTTCCGTCGTCATTTGCGGCTTATCCCAAATCTTATTTGCAAGACATGTCCTTCCATACCCAATGATTTTAAACTGGATGAAGGGCGTTTGTCTTGTAAAAAACATTATGAACTTGATACAAAATTGTGTGAAGCGCATACCGGCGGTATTTATCATTGCCCTTATCCATGCTTTTATATCCATTTAAACTTTTTGTGTTAATTGCATGAATACGACTCAAGGCCGGGGGCCGCTGGCATAATACCAATGCCTCTGCTCCCGCCCTTCATGCGCATACAGTTCATTTTACGTAGAAACTTCGTCTCCGGTGAACTATGGTGTATGCGGTTGATTGGAAACCGCGAGAAGCGTGGCAAAGGCCCATTTCCCAAGGCCTAAAGGAAGGCCCAAAAGATTGTGATGAGCTAGTTGATCAGTAGACGGAAGTTGTTGCCCCCGCCGCTGAGGTTTGGTATTCACGGCATCCCTCAACGAAGAGGCTTGGTATGCTCCCATGCGGTGCCTGCCTTCAAATCCTCGAATGGACGTCCGCCACTGCAGCTCTCACCAGGTGACGTTGGACACGCCCCGCTTTCGGCTGGCGGTGAAGCCCCGGGCGCCTGTATGTCGGCCCCAGCCCAAAGGCTTGGGGATGTTTCATACAGGCCGGCAGGCATCGCTGTTCGCACCGGGCCTGGCCGAACCGACCTGTATGAACCATCAAACCGGTCATGATTAAAAGCCCTTGATATTATTTTTTTGATGGAAAGAACTTGCGTTTTTATGCCTGGGCCCGTTGCGAGCCACTCACACATTCATTTTCCACCTCAACGCCGTTTGTTTTGGTTTTCAACCTATTCACGGCTGCCGCCGCCGATCATCGTTTTGGCAAGCCCCCATAGAAGACTGCCGCCAATGCCACCACCAGCGCCCATGGCCAGATTGCCGATGAGAGCTCCCATATCGCCGCCGCCAACGAGGCCGCCTACCACTGGTCCCCAGGTTGGCCCCAGAAAGTAACTTGCTGCAGCGCCAACCAGGATCCCGACCATGGAACTGGAGCCAGCCCTTACGCCTGCTTTGCGAAACAAAGCTCCACCAATATTGCCCCCGAGCAAGCCGCCAGCACCCCCTGAGGCAAGCGGAATCAATTGTTCAATCATAATTTTTCCTCCGAAAATTCCTAATCAAAAATATTGATTTTGCTAGACCAGCCGCAAAACCAGATCAAGTCTAGCAAAAAATTATGCATTTGCCCAAAAAAAGACAATTTTTGTGTCATGGTGATTGTTTGCATCTTTTTTACGGAAGTCTTGCGG
>WGBT01000219.1 GCA_015494185.1 Hyphomicrobiales bacterium
GCCCGCCTTGCCGCCGAGGAAGCCAAGCGCAAAGCCGCTGCCGAGAAGGCCCGCCTTGCCGCGAATAATTTAACCACAAACGGCACACCAGCCCCCTCACCCATCCAAGCCCCGCGGCCACCGAATTTTGGCACCATTACGTTTGATCCAGGAGGAACGGCGCGCATTTCCGGTCGCGGACCGGCGGGCTGGCGGGTTGTGCTTTGGGACAAAAAGCGGAAACTGGCCAGCGCCAAGGTCGCCTCTCACGGCGGCTGGCATATGCGTGTTCCAAGGATCGGACGGCGCGGCGCAAAACGGCTCACCCTCGAAGCCTATTCCCTTGATGGCCGCTACAAGGTGACATCCGGGCAAGCGGTGACCATCCATGCTGATGCGGAACGGGGCCTTGCCGATGCCATCGTGGAAGGCACCCCGGGAAAGCCCCATTTGATTGAATTACCGCCTTCCCCTGAAGAATTAGCACGCCGCAAGGCGGCTGCCGAGAAGGCGCGTCTTGCCGCCGAGGAAGCGAAACGCAAGGCGGCTGCCGAGAAAGCCCGCCTTGCGGCCGAAGAAGCGAAGCGCAAGGCGGCTGCCGAGAAGGCGCGTCTTGCCGCTGAAGAAGCCCAGATTCCAACATCATCTATTCAACCGGTCAGACGCGGGGGCGGCATTCCGGCCTCTCATAGCCCTGCCCCTGAGGCCCCCCATACGGCCAAAGAGCAACCGCTTCCCAGTAACGCAACGAAAATCACGCCCCCCCCAGCTCCAGCTCCCGCGCCACCAGCACCAAAACCCATTCCACCAGCCCTTAAAAAGCAAGCCGTCACCCCTAATTACACGGTCGTCCAAATCTTTTATGGAACAGATCGCAACGACCGGGGGGCAGCCTATGGCCTGGCCCGCTATGGCAAAAAGCGCGGCCAATTCTCTTACGGCATGAGTGAAGTGGCCATTCCCAAAACCCATCGCAAAGGGGAAATCGAGCGGCCTTCCATCTTCCGGTTGGAATTTCGTGAAGACCCGGCAAAACATGTCTCCCTTTTGAAAATCGAAAAACTTGCCAAAGATGACTTTATCGACAAGCTCAAAAAACGGATCTCATTATCACAGGAAAAACAAGCTTTTGTCTTCGTACATGGCTACAACACCAGCTTTGAGGAAGCCGCGCGCCGAACCGCGCAAATCGCCTATGATCTGAATTTTGATGGCGCCCCCATCATGTATAGCTGGCCGTCGCAAGGGACCTATTCGGGCTATATCATCGATGAGGGCAATGCCGCTTGGTCGGTGAGCAATCTGCGCGATTTTCTAAAAGACGTGGTGCTGAAAACCGGCGCTCAAAATATTAATCTGATCGCGCACAGCATGGGCAACAGGGTTCTCACCCAAGCCTTCATCCAATTGAAGCAAGAACTTGGCCCTAAAGCAAGTCAGCAAATTCGTGAGGTGGTGCTGGCGGCACCTGATATCGATGCCGATGTTTTCTTGCGCGATATCGCCCCCAAAATCGCAAGCGGACCGGCACGGGTCACGCTTTATGCGTCAGCCCGCGATACGGCGCTTGGCGTCTCACGGCGCATTCACGGCAACAATCGGGCCGGGGACCTTGCCGCCTGGTCCCATATTCCTAAGGGAATCGAAGTGATTGATGCCTCGGAAGTGCAAACCACTTTCGGCGGCCACAGTTTTTATGCCGGCAATGATACGATTTTAGCCGATATCCGCAGTCTAATCATGGAAGGCAAACGTGCGGCCGAACGGCGCTATCTCAAGCGCGTCGATTCACAGATCGGAACCTATTGGTTTTTCAAGAAAAAATAGCTTTCCCGTATAAAATACCGGGGGATTATTATTGACCTGTCCATACTTTCTTTCCGATCCCTTTGACGGTTTTAGCTAAAGCAGGAGGTATACGAGCAAAAGTCAGTGGCTGTTGGAAGCAATCAAACGAATGTGAGACAGGCTTTATAAAGATCCATTCTCTTGTTTGTTAAAGCACAAGCCTTTCGAGTGGAGATTTCGGATGGATTGTGCGGCGAAACAAGATTCTGGAGCAAAAAACGATCCCATATACCCCGTGATGTATTCATAACACATTGATATTACTGTCTTATTTTGCACTCCAAAGGAATGGTATGGCAGGCAGGTCGCCGTTTGGGCCAATTGCCTTGCCAATTGATCGGGCAGGTGTTTGATGCTTCACGCCTCCCTGAAGCCAGGCATTGGGGGCTCTTCGGGAAAAGCAGCATGAAGCCGCGAAATCCCCTGTCCTGCGTCCCCCGGACTTCACGCAGGGATCGTGGACACCACGATCACGGTGCAGGAGAACATCGCCCATCCGGCCGATGCGAGGCTGATGGATGTGGCGCGGCGGCGTCTGGTGAAGCTGGCGAAGAAGCAAGGCATTTTTCTGCGCCAGAGCCACGCGCGGCTGGGTAAACGGGCGCTGGCAAGCATCAACGCTGTCGCCATGCCAAGCCGTTCAAGCCGGACCAACCGGAAAAGCGGCGCCTGTCCACCTGGTTGGGGCGGGGCATCGGAACCATCGAGCACAAGATTGCGGGCAATCGGGCGCTTGAAGACATCTTCCGGGAGGAGCTGTGGAAGGCGGAACGGGTGCGCACTTTGGAAGCCACAGGACGGGACGCAGAAGAAGATTTACTCACTGCACGCGCCGGAGGTGGTGTGCATCGGGAAATGCAAGGCGCGCAAGCCGGGAGCGTTCGGGGTGAAGGTTTCGGTGGCACCCATGGCGGCACTCGAAGGACGGGCCGTTCGTGATGCAGGTGCAAGCGCTGCCGGGCAGGTCTTAATCCCCCCTATCCTATGACTATGACGGGCATACCCAGCGCATGGTGCCACCGGCGATCGAGCGGCTCACGGGC
>WGBT01000220.1 GCA_015494185.1 Hyphomicrobiales bacterium
CATTAAAGCTATTAGAATCGAATATTAGAAGCGTATAAATGTGCCTTGCCTCTCTTTCCACGCTTGAGGATTTTTTACCCGATAAAAAATAAAGGCTTAATTGAGCTGATTGTGGTTGGATGAGTTTTTTGGAAAAAGTGAGAAACACCCTCTAAGCAGTGCGTGTAGGGCAAATGATTAGATGATCGTGCACGCTTAGTTATGCGGGGGAATTTTAATCAAAGATGCGTTCGTTATCCATTGCGAACGCAAGGAGGATGACGTCGTGCTCTCGACGAGCTTTGCAATTCTGTTTTATATCGCAACACTTACCCTTATTGGGGGTCTCGGTTTTCGAATTTGGGAGTATTATTCTACACCAGCTCCCTTGGTCATCCCCACGACTCCGGCGCCAACAACCCGGGCCGGTGTTGTGTTGCGTCTTATCCGCGAAGTGGTGCTTTTTGAAAGCCTTTTCAAGGCCAATAAATGGATTTGGGCTTTTGGCTGGCTATTCCACATGTCTTTGTGGCTGGTTTTGTTACGTCATTTCCGTTATTTCATTGATCCGGTGTGGACGGTCATCGCCCTTATTCAGCCTTTTGGAGTCTATGCGGGTTTTGCCATGATTGCGGGGCTGTTGGGATTGTTGGCACGGCGAATCTTTGTTCCTCGCATTCGCTATATAAGTGCGCCATCTGATTATTTGATGCTGTTATTGCTGCTTGGCATTGGCGTGAGTGGTTTGGTCATGAAATATCTTGCGCATACGGATATCGTTGCGCTGAAGAATTTTTTTCGTGGTCTCATGACTTTCAATTGGCAGCCGTTACCAGCAGATCCGGTCTTGCTCATCCATTTGTTCTTGGTTGCCGTTTTGATGATTATTTTTCCTTTTAGCAAGTTGTTACATGCGCCAGGCGTGTTCTTTAGCCCCACCCGGAATATGGTTGATAATCCGCGGGAGCATCGTCATGTTGCAGAGTGGGCATTACAGTTGGAACGTAAGTAGTTCTACAGTTTCATCTGCAGGTTTAATAGAAGGCAGCAGCACGCTGGTAGAAGGATGGCGCGCAAGGAGATGGGACGATAATGAGTGCACTTGACGACAAAACAATCTCTGAGTCTGAGATTCCTGATCCGCTTGAGATCCCAGAGCTCCGTGAAGGGGCGATGGAAGGTGATGGTCCATTTGTTGCCAAACCAGAACACCAGGAACCTTTGGGTTTTCCCGGCGAGCTTGTCGATGATTGGCAGGAGAAAGCAATTGCCAAACTTGGTGAAATGGTCGGGAAGTATCGTGGATTGCGGGTTTTCCTCGACTCTTGCGTGAAATGCGGTGCCTGTACCGATAAATGCCATTATTTCCTTGGGACGTCAGATCCCCTCAACATGCCGGTTGCCCGTCAGGATCTGCTGCGTCAAGTCTATCGTCGTTACTATACGACAGCCGGGAAATATGTTCCTTGGTTGGTTGGCGCCAAGGATTTGACCAAAGAAGTGCTTGATGATTGGTGGAACTATTATCACCAATGTTCCCAGTGCCGCCGCTGCTCGGTCTTTTGTCCCTATGGCATTGATACGGCGGAAGTCTCGATGGCCGCGCGTGAAATCATGGATCACATTGGCAAGGGGCAGAAATATTGCAACGAGATTATTGGGAAAGTTCATAAGATCGGCAATAATCTGGGGTTACAGAAGCCAGCACTGGCGATGACCTTGGAAGATCTCGAAGATGAAATCGAAGAAGACACCGGTGTTCCCGTGAAGCTTCCGCTCGACCAGGAAGGCGCGGAAATTTTGTTGGTGACGCCATCAGCCGATTTTTTTGCCGAACCCCATATTGATGGTTTGGTGGGCTATGCCAAAGTGTTTCATGAAGCGGGGGTGAGCTGGACGATCAGCTCCTATGCTTCTGAGGCGGCGAATTTTGGCATGTTCATCGGCTCCTATGAGCAGATGAAAAAGGTTTCGATGCGGATTCGCAAAGCTGCTGAAGACCTCAAGGTGAAGCGGATCGTATTTGGGGAATGCGGCCATGCCTGGCGTGTTGCCTATAGTTTCTTGAACACCCTTGCAGGGCCCTTTGATTTTCTGGATCCGCGCTATCCGATACCGCAACATATTTGTGAGTTTACCTATAACCTCATTCAGGAAGGGAAACTCAAATTCGATAAATCGAAAAATGATCATTACAACTTGACTTTTCATGATAGTTGCAATGTTGCCCGTGCCTCGCGTATGGGCGATATGCCTGGTGGACAATTCGAAATTCCACGCGCCATTATCAAGGCAGTGGCCAATAACTATCATGACATGCCTGAGGATACGATTAGAGAGAAGACTTTCTGCTGCGGTGGTGGTGGTGGATTGCTCACTGATGATCTCCTAGAGCTGCGTAAGAAAGGTGCCGAACCGCGGATGCGGGCGCTGAAGCAGGTGCGCGAAGAATATGGTGTTTCGCACATGGCCGCGATTTGTGCAATTTGTAAGTCGCAGTTCACGAAGGTTCTGCCAGAACATGGTTTTCAAATAGATTCCATCGTGAGTATTCATCAATTGGTTTCCAATGCGCTGATTCTAACCGGACAGCGTTCTGATGATGGTGAAGAAATGGCAGAAGCTGCGGAATGAGATTTGATTTGATCTAATCTGAAGAGAACGGAAGTCCCAGAAGGTGATTTGATTCCTAAGGGGATGTTGCTCCTGTACGGCTGTTAATAGCCGCAGGGCTTCTTGTGAGCCCTGTTGGCAATGAAAACGGAGGAAGGGTGCGAAACGGGAGACAAAACAAAAGCTCATGAGTGGGAGGATGCGATCTCGTCCTTTGAGTTCATAGTGGAAGTGTTAGGGCTAAGGAAAAAGGTAGATTCGCTTAGGGTCGTTAAACCATTAAAGGGAATCAAGGGCCTGTATAAACGAGGCTTCTGGGGCGGGTAAATGTGTTGCTAGTCATTGAAGACGGAAAAAGGGCATAAATTTGGCCCTGGATGAACGGGTGAGCGGGGCAGTTCCCAAACAAGACAGTCCCCGAATAAAATAAAATAAGATAAACACCGCGCAAATTCAGGCGCGGATGGTGTGAAGGAGATAAGCTATGGGTGGAGCGGTTGAGGAAACCAAACTCACATTTCGCCGGTTTAAGGAAGGCGAACGTTCGGATAAGTGGGAGGATCTGACGGAAAAGATTTTCCAACAGGATCATTCCTACAAATGCCCGACCTATGTACACCGTACCCCCCCCTGCCAAGGGTCTTGCCCCTCTGGCCATGAAATCCGCGGGTGGTTGGCCATTGCGCGGCAAATGGATAAGCCGCCGCGGGAAGATATGAGCTGGCAGGAATATGCTTTTGAGCGGATGGTGGCTGCCAACCCGTTTCCTGCGACCATGGGCCGGGTTTGTCCGGCACCTTGTGAGGATGGTTGTAACCGCAATGAAGTCGATGAATATGTCGGGATCAATGCGGTTGAGATGTATGTCGGGGACCATGCCATTGAAAAAGGCTTCAAGCTGAAAGAGCCTGGTCCGGCGACGGGGAAGAAGGTTGCCGTTGTTGGTTCGGGTCCAGCTGGTTTGACGGCGGCTTATTTCTTGCGCCTGAAAGGTCATGGGGTCACGATTTTTGAAGCCCATGACGAATTGGGTGGCATGATGCGTTATGGCATTCCGGGCTATCGGACGCCGCGGGAAATGTTGGACAAAGAGATCCAGCGCATTATTGATACCGGGGTGGAAGTCAAAACCGGCGTCAAAGTTGGCGAAGATATTTCCGTTGAAGAACTGGAAAAAGACTATGATGCCATTTTCTGGGGCATTGGCGCCCAGGTTGGCCGGCCGCTGCCAATTCCGGGATGGGATGCGGCAAACTGCCTGACCGGGGTTGAGTTTCTCGATGCCTTTAACCAGGGCTATTTCCAAGGCGGTGCAGCCAAGAAGGTTGTGGTTGTCGGTGGCGGTGACACCTCGATTGACGTGGCGTCGGTGGCGCGTCGTCTTGGCCATATCACCCATTCTCATTCCAAAGATATTCCAGATGATCACAGGCTTGGTTTTACCGCCAGTGATGTTGCCGGAACCATGCGCCGGGAAGGCGTTGAAGTGACCCTGACGTCGCTGTTTCCAATCGAGAATATGACGGCTGCAGAACATGAACGGGAAGACGCGCTGCGTGAAGGGGTCAATATTCGCGGTGGCGTGATGCCGGTTGAGATCATCAAAGATGACCAAGGCCGCGTCAAAGAGCTGAAGATGGTCGAAGTCGACATGGAAGGCAACAAGCCGATCCCGCGCGAAGGCACTGAGTTTTTCATTGAATGCGACATGGTTGTTGCCGCGATTGGCCAAATGGCGGATTTGAGCGGTTTGGAGCATCTTGGCAATGAGCGTGGCTTCATGACGACCGATCCGCTTTACAGCGTTAAGGGGCATGAAAAGCATTTTGCTGGTGGCGATATCATCCAGCCGCATTTGCTGACAACGGCGATTGGTCATGGCCGGATCGCCGCGGACAGCATCGACCATTATTTGAAGGGTGAGCCGCTGGAGAAACGTCCCAAGATCGATGTGCACCACTTTAATCTGTTGAATGAGCTGCATCAGCGCGGTCTTGATCCTGAAACCTGCGAATTCGGTGAGACGATTCACGATGGTATGTCTGGCACGTCTGAGAGTAACTGTGCCATTCATAACTATGAAGACCGCTCGAAAACACACATCATTCCACATGACGAACTGTTCAAAGGGCATTTTAATTATCAACCGCGGCAAAAACGTGAGCAGGTCTACATCTATGGGGATGATGTGCTTGGCAATTTCGAGGAGCGTATTAAGCCTCTGACGGAAGAACAGGCGATCAAGGAAGGTGAGCGCTGCATGAGCTGTGGCCTGTGCTTCGAGTGTGACAACTGCGTGATCTTCTGCCCTCAGGATGCGATTTTCCGGGTTCCAAAAGAGAAATATGCGGTTGGGCGTTATGTCGATACGGATTACACCAAATGTATCGGTTGCCATATCTGTATGGATGTTTGCCCAACCGGCTATATCCAGATGGGACTTGGTGAATAACTCAGGGGCATAACAACAGAGGTGAATTCACAACAGCCAAGTCCGGCAACCATGTCCGGCAAAGGCAGGTGAGGAGAACAGTGGTCATGAGACTTGGTTCCGTTTTAACGGGGGCCACAATGGCAAGGGCTTTGGGAAAGGGAGGACGGCTAAGCTTGCTCATGTTTGGGCTTGCTGTCCTTGCGATGGCTGGCGGGCAACCGGTTCAGGCCGGACCCATCGGCCCGCAACTGCCCAAAGCGATCAAAGGTGAGAAATGTGTGACGCCGACACCGGATATTCGTCGCAATCACATGCGCTATCTGGATCATCATCGGGACAAAACCGTTCATGAGGGCATTCGTACCAAGAAGTTCTCGTTGAAGGGCTGCATTGAATGCCATGCCTTGAAGGATGAGAATGGGAACTTTTTGACGGTCAAGGATCCCAGGCATTTTTGCCGGGTCTGTCATGACTACGCGGCGGTTAAGCTTGACTGCTTTGATTGCCATGCCTCACGGCCTGATGTGAAGAAAAAACAGGCCCTTATTGTGCCGAAGGATCGAGTTGAAGATCGTTCAGAAATGGCGGCCTTGCAGCGCTATTTGGCGGGGAAAATGCATGTGAAGGGAGGAACGCAATGACAACCTTCAACATCGTCGACTTCGTAAATGGTGGTGCTTCCCCGTCGGATTTTTCTCAATATCATAGCTGTGGACAAGGTCAGTGTGGGTGTCGAAAATCTGCTGATGGGGATGACGCTCAAGAGCCAAGGGTTCGTGCCGATCGCATTCCGCTGCCTGCGGATATGCCAGATGATGCGCGCCGTGCTTTCCTCAAAGGGGCCGCGGCCATGGTTGGCGTCACTTTAGCGCCCGGTGTTACGCTGTTTGCTTTTGGCTCGGATGAAGCAGAGGCTGCGGTCAAGCCCAAGCCCGCCGACCAGCCAGTCAGCGATAAGAATCGCTGGGGGCTTTTGATCGATGTGTCCAAATGCGAGGATGGCTGCGACAAGTGCATTACGGCCTGTTCCAAGGAAAATGGTTGGACACTTGGAGGAAATCCGAAGACCGATGCGCAATGGATCCGGAAAGTCACGGTGCGCAATCCGAAGACCAAGGCAACTGCGACTTTGCCGTTGATGTGTCAGCACTGTAAATATCCTCCTTGTGTCGATGTTTGTCCAACAGGAGCTTCCTTCCGCCGGGCCGATGGTATTGTATTGGTCGACAAACATATCTGTATCGGTTGCCGTTATTGTATGATGGCCTGTCCCTATAAGGCGCGCTCCTTTATCCATGAGCCGCTTGAGGATCAGAAAGAATATGCGCCCCGTGGGATCGGTACGGTCGAAAGCTGCACCATGTGTGTTCACCGTGTCGATGAAGGCCGGCAACCGGCTTGTGTGGAAGCTTGTCCGGCAGAGAAGGGTAAAGCCATGCTGTTTGGGGATTTGAACGATCCAAATAGCGAAATTTCCAAACGGATTGCCAAATTCCGGACCACGGAAATTCGCGCCGATCTGGGGCTTGACCTGGGTGTACGATATCAGAATCTGTAACGAAGCGATAAAAACGCAATGCATAGAATACATTACCGACAATTGGCAGCGGAAAGCACTGGCTTTTGGGGACTGTTGGGCGGGCTTGCCGCTATTGTGGCGCTTGGTCTTGGAAGTGCCTATTACATGGAGCACAACGGTCATATCGTTACGGGGATGACCAACCAGATCGTGTGGGGGATGCCCCATGTTTTTGCGATCTTTCTGATTCTGGGGGCATCTGGCGTGCTCAATGTGGCTTCGATGGCTTCGGTTTTCAATAAGACCGTTTATAAGCCTTTGGCTCGTTTGTCAGGCTTGCTGGCCATTACCATGTTGGTGGCAGGTCTTGGCGTGCTGGTGTTGGACTTGGGACGTCCGGATCGGTTGATCGTCGCCATGACGACCTATAATTTCAAGTCCATCTTCGCCTGGAACATTTTCCTCTATACGGGCTTTTTGGCCATTGTTGGTGCCTATCTTTTTGTCCAGATGGATCGCAAGGCGGGCTTTTTGACAAAGCCGGTGGGCTGGGTTGCTTTTATTTGGCGGTTAGCGCTGACCACGGGGACGGGGTCCATTTTCGGCTGGTTGGTGGCGCGGCAAGCCTATGATGCGGCGGTGATGGCACCGCTATTTATCGCCATGTCTTTGTCGATTGGTCTTGCGGTCTTCTTGATTGTTCTAATTCTTACCTATCAGTGGACCGAACGGCCATTGGGAGATGGTCTTGTCAATCGTTTGGGGCGGCTGTTGGGCATTTTTATCGCGGTCGTTCTTTATTTTGTCGCGGTTAAACATCTAACCAACCTCTATGCTGCGGAACACGCCGGCGTTGAGCAGTTTATCCTTTGGGATGGCGGTATCTATACCAATCTGTTCTGGTTGGGTTTTGTGGTGCTTGGGAGCCTTTTGCCGATGGCCATTCTTTTCAGCGATGGCGGGAAAACCAAATATGGTGTGTTGTTGGCGGCGGGGTTGGTCATTATTGGCGCTTTATCCGAGCTCTATGTGATCATTATTGGCGGGCAAGCCTATCCGCTCATCTTGTTCCCCGGTATGGAAGTGACATCAAGCTTCTATGATGGCGGAATCAATGATTACAGCCCAAGCATTTGGGAGATTGGGCTGGGCCTTGGCGGGGTTGCCTTTTCCATGCTGTTGGCGGTTATTGCCATGGCGGCTTTGCGCTTCTTGCCCGAGGATTTGTCCGACGAAGCCTTGGGGTTGGAGAGCTAAAGACCGGGGACGAGGGAGGACTGGGGCTCGTTCGGTGTTTGGGATGAACAGACACACTGTCAAGATGTCGTTCCCTAAGAGTGAGCCTCCTGAAAATGATGTTTGTGGCAAGAAAAGCGATCAGGAATTTTTTAAACTGAGCTAAATCTTATGATGGAACCACATCCGTTCGCAAAATTCATTGCCATTCTTGGCCGCGGCAAGACCTTGTCACGGGCGCTTGATCTCGAGGAAGCTGAACAGGCCATGGCGATGATTCTGCGCCGCGAAGTCCTGCCGGAACAGGTGGGCGCCTTCATGATGTTGCAGCGTTATAAAGAGGAAGAACCGGCGGAAATTGCTGGCTTTGCACGCGCCGTGCGTAAGACCTTGCGCCTTCCGGCACAACTTCCAGAGGTTGATCTCGACTGGTCTTCTTATGCTGGCAAGCGGCGGCAGCTTCCGTGGTTCTTGCTAAGCGCCCTGCTACTGGCACGCAATGGTTTCCGGGTGGTGATGCATGGCACTGAAGGGCACACGCCGGGGCGGGTCTATACCCGTGACACGCTGGTGGCGCTTGGCTTTCCCATTGCTGAAAGCCTGTCTCAGGCGGCCGATCAAGTCACAGCCAATAATTTTACTTATATTCCCCTGGAGGTGATGAGTCCACGGCTGCGCGAGCTGATTGAATTACGGCCGGTTTTCGGTCTGCGCTCCCCGGTCCATACCTTTACCCGGCTGATTAATCCGTTTAATGCGCCCTGTGTGCTGCAAGGGATTTTCCATCGTGGTTTCATGGAAACCCATCTTGGTGCAGGCGAAATTTTGGGCATTCCTCATCTGGCGGTGTTTCGGGGTGAGGGAGGGGAGATTGAACGGCGTCCCAATAAACCCACCGAAGTCTGGTCGCTCCATAATGGTGAGCGTGAGGCCGAAAAATGGCCGGTTCTGCTGGATGATCCACGGGCGCCTGCGGATGAAGAGATGAATGTCGAACGGTTGCGGGCGGTTTGGCAGGGCGAAGCAGAAGACGACTATGCCCGCGCAGCGGTTACCGGGACCTTGGCGATTGCGTTGAAAACCTTGCAAAAGGCGCCGTCCCAAGAGGCTGCACAGGCCATGGCCGAAGAAATGTGGGATAATAGGGATCGCAGCCGATTGGCCGCTTAGCCATTTAGAGCACAAGTCCTTCAAGTGGGAACCGGTTTTCGGATCAATTGTGCGGCAGAACAAGATTTTTGAGTAAAATCTGATTTTCATGTGATCGGGTTTTGCTCTAGCCATTGTGGCATGATGATGTGATGCAAGGCTGTGGGGGCCAAAGACTGGGGGGCAAAGACTGGGGGCAAAGACAAATGTGTCAAAGGAATGTGTAAAGTCTGCACGTGCCCTGACTGATACGGTTGAGAGGGGGACTTTTACATATATGAAAGTATAAGGAGCTCACTGCCCGTTGGCTCATCTTTATTTTTCTGCGGCCCATAAATCCTCTGGCAAGACCACTTTGACCGTGGCCATTGCTGCGGCTTTGGCCAGCAAGACCGGGCGGGGGCTCAATGTTCACACCTTCAAAAAAGGGCCCGACTATATTGATCCGCTCTGGCTTGCCCGGGCTACCGGCAATCCTTGCTATAATCTGGATTACAATACCCAAAGCCGGGAAGAAATCGACACCCTTTTTCATCGTGTTGTCAGCAATCCCAAGCGCCCTGCTGATATTGCCCTCATTGAGGGGAATAAGGGGTTGTTCGATGGGATGGATGTGGAGGGACGCGACAGTAACGCGGCCTTGGCAGCCCAGCTTAAAGCGCCTATTGTGCTGATCATCGATGTGCGTGGGATTACCCGCGGCATTGCTCCCTTGCTGCTAGGCTATCAGCAATTTGGGCCAGAGCTCGACTTACGCGGTGTGATTTTCAACAAGGTCGGCGGTCCACGCCATGAAAGTAAGCTGCGTCAAGTTTTAGAGCGTTACACCGATCTCCCCCTGCTTGGGACCATTGGTTATGCGCGGGCCGGCTTGGCGGCGGAAAGGCATTTGGGCCTGGTGCCGCCCAATGAAACGGCGGCGGCGGAAAAGACCATTGGGGCGCTGCAAAAGCTGGCGGAAGAAAATGTTGATCTTGATGGGCTTTTGAGAATTGCCCAACAGGCTCCGTCAGCACCTCCACCATCTGCGCTCTCTCAAAAGATGCCCCCCTCTTCCAATC
>WGBT01000221.1 GCA_015494185.1 Hyphomicrobiales bacterium
GGAGGTATTTATGATTGACCGCTGATTTTTTCCGTATCCATTTGAATATTATACGTAAATTGGACGGCAGACGAGTCAAGGCCAAGGGCCGCTGGTATTAGAACCAAAATCTAACTGACAATAGCCGCCAAATTAATATTTATAATTGACCAGCTTCGTCCTTCCATTCCATGGTGAGCGTTTTCGCATTTCCAGCTGGTTTGTCAAGGACCGCCAAAGGCGGCCGCGAAGCGGTTCCATCCTTGACAAACCAGCTGGAAATGCCAGTGTCTCATCATGGAATGGAAGGGCAAGTATAGTCCGAAAAAGACCGGCAAGCACGTCCCTTGCCGATCAGGTCAAATGCCTATTTTTACACTTTTTCTTCAAGTCTGGATCCAGGCTTGTCTTCCATGGTAAAGACAGGGGCCTTTGATCAAAAACGCACCGGGACGATTGCACCGGCTTTCATGGCCGTGATAGGATCGCTTGATGAAACTGATTGCTGAAGCCATCAGCTGCCATCGCGGCAGCCGGGCCGTCATCGAAAATCTTTCCTTTACCTTGAGCGGTGGCGAAGCTTTGTTGCTGCGCGGTCCCAATGGCGCGGGTAAGACCACCTTGTTACGCAGTTTGGCGGGATTTTTGCCGATCCTCAAGGGGCGGTTATGGTTGCAAATCGACGACGCTTCCGCCAGCGGCACAAGCCCCGGCACGGCCACAGATGACGCTCCCCAAGACCGCCAAGATCAAGATGGTGAGCCCCCTGAGATCTCCGAATATTGTCATTATGTCGGTCATCTCAACGGCATCAAACATGGCATGACCGCGACCGAAAATCTGCAATTCTGGCAACATTATCTCAGCGGCCGCCATGATCCCGATAGCATCGCCAAAGCGCTTGATGCTTTTGACTTGACGGAACTGGCAGAGATCCCTGCCGGGCTGATGTCGCAAGGGCAAAAACGCCGATTGGGCCTGGCCCGCTTATTGATCGCCAAACGGATGATCTGGATCTTGGATGAGCCGACGGTGTCGCTCGATACGCACTCCCAAACCGTGCTCGCCAATCATGTTGCAGCCCATGTCAAAAATGGCGGGATGGTGATTGCCGCAACCCATATCCCGCTTGGGCTTGCCTTTTCTCAGACCATCGAACTGGCCCCGCGGAGGGTTGCCGCGTGAGCGCTTTTCTTGCTCTGATCCGCAGAGATATTCGCTTGGCTCTGCGCGAAGGCGGGGCGATTTCCACCGCCCTTGGTTTCTATTTGATCGTTGTTGCCATCTTGCCACTTGGTTTGGGGCCTGATCTCAATCTGCTGGGGCGGATTGCTCCCGGCGTGTTGTGGATCGGGCTGATTTTGTCTGCGCTTTTGTCTGTGGACCGGATTTTTTACAATGACTATGAGGATGGAGCCCTTGAAGCGCTGGCTCTGGGCCCCTTGCCTTTGGAGCTGGTCGCCGTGGCCAAGGCTTTGGCGCACTGGCTCACCACCGGCATTCCCTTGACCCTTGCCGCCCCCATCCTTGGGCTGTTGCTCAATCTTAATGCCGATGCTTTTGGTGTGCTGGTTCTGACCATGCTGGCCGGCACCCCTGCGGTGAGTTTTCTCGGCGCTACTGGGGCAGCGCTCACTCTTGGCTTGCGGCGCGGCGGCTTACTGCTTTCACTGTTGATCCTGCCGCTTTATGTCCCGGTTCTGATCTTCGCCGTCTCAGCAATGTCCGCGGTCATCATTGGCCCGGGCTCCTTTTGGCAACCCTTCATGATCTTGTGTCTGATCAGCCTGGCCACCATGATTCTCAGCCCCCTGGCCACCGCCGCAGCTCTTAGGCTCAATTTGCAATAGACTTCAAAGAACAATCCTCTCCCACTACAGAAACTCAGCGTCTTATACCGGCGGTATTTATCATTGACTTTTTCAGGCTTTCCGTATCCCTTTAAATGCTCTGCGTAAATTGAACGGTATACGAGAAAAGTCAGCGGTCAATAGCGGTCAATAATAAATACCGGCGGTATAAATTCAGAAAATTTTCCAAGCTCCTTGTTTCTGGGCTATATATGGT
>WGBT01000222.1 GCA_015494185.1 Hyphomicrobiales bacterium
ACATTCGTTTGAAAGACACTACTCCACACTATTGTGTTATGTAATCCCGTTACTTTGTCAAACGGCCAACACGGCCATTGAACCATTGAATAAGCAAAATGAAACATTCCCCTATTCCCAACGAATAGCGGACTTTCTGATGAATATGGTGTGGGGTGGCGGGAACGACAAGGGGGGTGGGTAAAAAATATTATGCAAACATCACGCCTCATGGAGGAGCCGAGATTCTTTTATCTTTTTGTTCAATCTGTTGCCATATCGCAACAGATTTTGATCGCCCTGCCACTTTTGCGCCATATTGCCACTCAAACTAGCGCCTGAGTCTGTTTCACAAGAGAATTTGGATATATTCATCATGCGGAAGGGGAGCTATTGGAATGAAGCCCATGTTAGACTGTGGCAAAAATATAACAGTTGGGTTATAGCTCCATCCGCCGGAAGATGAAAACGGGATATCTTCCCAGATATTCTTCAATCTCTTTCAATGAAGGGGGAGGTGTTCTTTCGTTTGTTTTTAACTTGCGGAGAACGTCAGGACGATTGCTTTGCTTTTTGCCTATTGGGGGACGGAAACTGAATGGACGCAAAACCATTTGACAAGAACCGGTTGCCAAGCCGGCATGTGACCGAAGGCCCGGAACGGGCCCCGCATCGCTCTTATTACTATGCCATGGGACTGACCGAAGAGGAAATTCACCAGCCGCTGGTGGGGGTCGTCTCCTGCTGGAACGAGGCCGCGCCGTGTAATATTGCCTTGCAGCGTCAGGCGCGCGCCGCCAAGAAAGGAGTGTCCGAAGCCCATGGCACCCCGCGTGAATTCTGCACCATCACCGTGACTGACGGCATCGCCATGGGCCACCAGGGTATGAAATCCTCCCTGGTTTCACGGGAAGTGATTGCAGATTCCATTGAGCTGACCATGCGCGGCCATTGCTATGATGCGATTGTGGGGATTGCCGGTTGCGATAAATCCCTGCCCGGCATGATGATGGCAATGGTCCGTCTCAATGTGCCCAGTGTCTTTATGTATGGGGGCTCGATCCTGCCCGGCAAGTTCAAGGGCAAGGATGTCACCGTCGTTGATGTGTTTGAGGGGGTGGGGCAACATGCCGCCGGCAACATGTCGGCGGAAGAGCTGCATGAGCTTGAATGTGTAGCTTGTCCGTCTGCGGGGTCGTGTGGCGGACAGTTCACCGCCAATACCATGGCCTGTGTCTCAGAAGCCATCGGTCTGGCCTTGCCAGGCTCGGCGGGCGCTCCGGCTCCTTATGAAACTCGTGATGAATATGCGGTGGCCAGCGGCCGTCAGGTGATGGAGCTGATCGCGCAAAACATCCGGCCGCGGGATATCGTCACCCGTAAAGCGCTGGAAAATGCCGCCGTGGTGGTTGCCGCCACCGGAGGGTCGACCAATGCGGCGCTGCATCTGCCCGCCATTGCCCATGAAGCGGGGATCGATTTCGATCTGTTCGATGTCGCCGAGATTTTCAAGAAAACCCCTTATCTGGCCGACCTCAAACCGGGGGGGAAATATGTCGCCAAGGACATGTATGAGGCAGGCGGGGTGCAGATGCTGCTGCGCGAATTGCTCGATCATGGCTATATTCATGGGGACTGCTTGACGGTCACCGGCAAGACCATGGCCGAAAATCTTGAAAATGTGACATTTAATCACAATCAGGACGTAATTTATCCCATTTCCAATCCTATATCTAAGACGGGTGGCGTTGTGGGGCTTAAAGGCTCGCTCGCACCAGAGGGTGCGATCGTAAAAGTTGCTGGTATGAAGAATTTGAAGTTTCGCGGGCCCGCCCGGTGTTTCGATTGTGAGGAAGATGCCTTTCTTGCGGTGCAAAACCGCAACTACAAGGAAGGCGAGGTCATTGTCATCCGCTATGAGGGCCCCCGAGGCGGGCCCGGCATGCGGGAAATGCTTTCCACCACGGCAGCCCTTTATGGCCAGGGGGTGGGCGAAAAGGTGGCGCTGATCACCGATGGCCGTTTTTCCGGCGGAACACGCGGCTTTTGTATTGGCCATGTCGGTCCTGAAGCCGCCGTCGGCGGACCGATCGCCCTGGTCAGGGATGGCGATATGATTGCCATTGATGCCGAAGCCGGGACGCTGGAACTGGAAGTGCCGGCCGATGAGCTTGAACGCAGGCGCGCCTCCTGGTCCAAGCCAGACAACCCTTATAAAACCGGTGCCTTGTGGAAATATGCGCAACAGGTGGGCCCAGCCCGCACTGGTGCTGTCACCCATCCCGGCGCCAAATCTGAAGAGCTTTGCTATGCAGACATATAATAATAAAGCATATGATGATAAAGACACCGACAGAGCCGGTATGAATGGGGCCGTTTACGATCATCGCAAATTGCTCCAAAGCGGGCGGGGCGTCTTGCGGCGCAATCATTGGGTGATGGCGCAGGCGCGTGTCATGGAACAGGGGCAAACATCCCGGCGTGGGCGTCGGTTTGCTTATTTGCTTGCCTTTTTCGCGATTATGGCCGCAGCCTTATTGTTGGCTCAGAGTTTGAAGGCGGAACCGCTGCGGGGGGCTCAGGATGCGCAAGCCTATTATCGCTCGCCGGTATCGGCCTATCGCATCGGGATCAAAGCCTATGTCAATGGGGATATGCCGCAAGCGCTCTCGGCGCTGAAATATGCAGCAGACAAAGGGGTCATTCCTGCCCGTCTTCAGCTGGCGCGGCTCTATATGCGCGGGCAAGGGGTGCGGCACAATCCAAGAGAAGCCTTTCGGCAATTGCGGCTGATCGCTGACCGGTATGCGGATATTTCCCCAAGCCATCCCGCATCCCGCTATGTTGCCGCGGCCTTTGTCGAGCTTGGTAAGTTTCACCGTCGTGGCGACGAAACCATGGGGCTTGAGCCCGATGACAGCAAGGCCGCGGATTATTTCGTCCATGCCGCCAATCTGTTCGGTGATCCGGAAGCGCAATATCAACTGGCCCGGCTCTATCTGCAAGGGGCTGGGGTGCGCAAGAATCTGCGGCTGGCGCGGCATTGGCTGGTCAGTGCCTCGAAAAAGCGTTATGCGCCGGCGCAAGCCTATCTGGCGCAATTGCTGTGGCAGGGACGGGTTTTCAAGCGCCGTCCTATCAAGGCGATTGTCTTGTCGACACTGGCGGTGGCCAATGCCAGACCGGAAGACCGCGAATGGATTTCCGTCATTCATCGCGGCATTTTGGAAAACGCCTTGCCCCAACTGCAAAAGCGGGCCCGTGCCGTGGTCGCCAAATGGCGCCGGATTTATGGCCCCCGCCGCCAGCCTCGTCAGGGAAGTGAGATCACCGCAGCCGAAATGCTCAATGCTGCTCAAAAAGCCCGTGGCATCGAGGTGCGGCCTTACACGCCTGGAGAAGGGACCGAAGGGGATCGGGGGCAAATATTGGCCTCACCTTTGGGGTTGGGGACTGCGGTTTCAGGTGGAGCCCTCAAGCACAACAATGCGCTGGCGAACCGGGTTCGTGAGGCTCCCGATCATCGCCTTGGTATCATGCAGGGCGGTCTTGGCGGCACCAGCGGCTTCCGTGAAGTCGGCACGCCAGCGAATTGAAGGGGGGCTGTCCCCCTTTTGGCCGCCCCCTTCTCAAGGCTAAACTGTCCATCAAAACCAGTCAGTTATACTGAGTTCTATGAAAGGCTGCATCTGATCGAATACTGAAGGTCTTTATCATTGACCTTTCCATGCTTTCCGTATCCCTTTGAAGATTCTGTATAATACCAACGGCCCCTGACCTTTCTTCGTATACCGTCCAATTTACGCAGAACATTCAAGAGGATACGGCAAAGATCAGCGATCAATGATAAATACCGCCGATATAAAATAAACCGTATACGAGTCGAGGTTAGGGGGACGCTGGTATAACAAGACAGTCTCAGATCCATCCTTACTTTCCATGGTGAGATACTGGCATTTTCAGCTGTTTTGTCAAGGACCGCCTTCGGCGGCCGCAAAGCGGTTGCATCCTTGACAAAACAGCTGAAAATGCAAAAACGCTCATCATGGAAAGTAAGGACAGGTTCGGGATGGAAGTTGTGTCTAGAGTAAAATCAGATCACATAAAGCCGGATTTTTGGCTCTAGAATCTTGTTTTGCCGCATAATTGATCCCAAAACCGGTTGCCACTTTTCGGCTTGTGCTCTAATACCGGAGGTGTTTTTCATTGACCGCTTGAGTTTTCCGTATCCCTTTGAAGAGGCGAAATAAATTGAACGGTATGCGAATGAAGGCCAGGGGCCGTTGGTATAATACCAGGAGCCCTCTGCCTTGCCGTCTATACCGTTCAATTGCCATTGAACCTTCAAAGGGGATAGGGAAAGAGGGAAAGAAGGCATCGGCGGTCAATGATAAAGGCGGCCGGTATATCTATAACTCAGCCAAATGTCTCGGCGTCGTCTTCGGCGGTAAAGGCTGCGATATTGAGGCGGCGGGCGTGTAAATCAAAGCCATTTAAATAGCCAATCGGGTCGGCCGGATCAAAGCTTTGCTGCTGGAAAAAACCGCCCTGATGCCGCTCGGGCTTCATGTCCTCTATTGGGGTGTGATGATCGGTCACCCCAGCCAAAGCCTCGCGATAGATATCCGGCCGCCAGGCATCGCGAGCGATTTCCTTCAGGTCGATCGGCTCTCTAATATCACCCCAGCGGATCATTTGCGTCAACATCCACATGGCGTGGCTGCACCATGGAAAATTGGCGGCGTTGCGGTGAAAGACAAAATAGTCGTCATCCTGTATCGGCGCCCTGCCATGGGCGATTGTGATTTGCCCACACAGTGTTGCAGCAATTTGCTGTTCCGGCAGTCCCAGGTAATGTTCTTGGCTTAAAATCGCGGCCGCCTCGATCCGGTTTTCCATGATATCCAGCCATCGAGCGGCCGCATCGAGGGCGCAGATCAGTGGATCCAACAGTTCTGGATTATCCTCGGCCCATCGTTGCCTGACGCCCAAGACCTTTTCAGGACCGCCGGGCCAGAGCTGTGATTTGGTGGCAACGATCTGCCCCAGATTCTCCGTCACCGCCAGGCTGGCCCAAGGTTCGGCAATGATAAAACCCTGAATGCGCCCGGATTGCAGCGCTTGCAACATGTGGCCACGGGCCATGATCACAATGCTGACATCTCGGTTGGGATCAAGCCCTGCGCTCGCCAGCCAATAACGCAGATCATAGTTGTGGCTGGCATAGGGATAGGGCACCGACAGCGCCAAGGGGGGTTCGCCCACCCGGGTGCGCGCTGATATCTGACTGCCGATTGAACCTATCGGAGCTGGTACAGGCATTGTCAGCAATTGCTTTATGGCTTGAGCGGCGGCCATGCCTCCCTTGGCCATCAGCTCCGGGGTCAGACGTTTCAACTCCCGGACCAGCGCATTGGCAAGAACAATTGCGGTGCCGCCACGGCCCAAAGTGAAAGGCACGAAAACCGGTTCAGAGGTTTTCGGCGCGCCTAATCCCAGACGCATTGCCAAAGGGGTTCCGGCGGACATATGTGCGCAATCGAACGCGCCAACATCCATTTTATCGCGGATCGTGGTCCAGGAGCTTTCGCGCAACAATTCAAGCTCAAAACCATGGGCCCGGTCAAAACCCTTTTCCCGCGCCATGACAAGAATGGCGCAATCGGTCAGCGGCAGAAAGCCCGCCCTTATGATTGGCAATTTGCCACCTTTGCGGCTTGCGAAACCGGAGGTTTTCGACGTCACAACTCTCTTGCTCATGGCGGCACCTCCCGTTTGGGGCGTTGGGATTGTGTGTTACTGGACTCACGCAGCCGCGCTTCGATCAAAACGGTGCCTCTATCTGTTGTGGATAGTTCCGTATTTCAGCTTTCTTTCCAGTAAGTTAAGCTTGTCTTATCCCGGTGTGAGCGTCAAGTCTGGATTGTGGTGAACAGGCTGCTCTTTGCAAAATATTTCATCGGGTTGAAATATTCCTGCTCATTGAGTTGGCGAACCATCTTGTCTGGTGTAAGAACCCGCCATATGTATCACTCACTTGCACCGAACTTACCCCCACGATAACCAAGGAGTTTTCCGTCTGTGACCGCGAAAGGTGCCCCTGAGAAGTTGATCGATGTTCGCAGCAGCGATGGCGGCTTGCGTCCTGAATTCGTCGCCGCCGTGCGTGACGCTCTTGCCGCCCGTGACAGTGCCACCTTGCGCGAGTTGCTCGATGCGGTTCATGAAGCCGATCTTGCTGACCTCTTGGAATTACTCAAATCCGACGAACGGCAGCTTTTGATCGAGCTTCTGGGCTCTGATTTCGATTTCGCCGCGCTGCCAGAAGTCCAGGAACCGGTGCGCGATGAAATCGTTGAAGCGCTTTCCAGTGAACAGGTTGCCGAAGTCGTTCGCGAGCTTGAAACCGATGATGCGGTCTCTCTGCTGGAAAATCTCGATGAGCGCGAACGCTCCGAGATTCTGGCCAAAATCCCGCTTGGGGAGCAGGCACAAGTCCGCCGCGGTTTGGAATATCCAGAAGACTCCGCTGGCCGGTTGATGCAAACCGCCTTGATTGCGGTGCCGCCCTTTTGGACCGTGGGGCAGACCATCGATTATATGCGTGAAACCGAAGATTTACCGGAAAGTTTTTCGGAAGTCTTTGTCGTCGATCCGGCCTTTCGCGTGCTTGGGCGGTTGCGGCTCGATAAATTGCTGCGCAGCCAGCGTCCGACCAAAGTCGAAGAGATCATGGACAAAGTTGCCCATGAGTTTCACGTCCTCGATGATCAGGAGGAAGTGGCCCGCCAGTTTGACCGCTATGACCTGATTTCCGCTCCGGTCGTCGATGATAGCAAACGTCTGGTTGGGGTCATTACTGTTGATGATGTGGTGGATGTGATCCAGCAGGAAGCCGAAGAAGACATGCATCGGCTTGGGGGTGTCGGTGATGAGGCGGTGTCTGATACGGTCTGGCACATCACCACCCGCCGCTTCACCTGGCTGGTCGTCAATCTGGCAACGGCAATTCTCGCCTCGGTGGTGATCAGCCTGTTCGATGCCACCATTGAGCAAATGGTAGCGCTTGCGGTGTTGATGCCGATTGTGGCCAGCATGGGGGGGAATGCCGCAACGCAAACCATGACGGTTGCTGTCAGAGCGCTGGCCACCAAGGATCTCAGCGCCGTCAATGCGCGGCGGATTGTCATTCGCGAGGCCCTGGTTGGGCTGCTCAATGGTTTGGCTTTCGCCGTGATCATGGCGGCTGTGACATTGCTTTGGTTTGGCAACGGGCAACTCGGCTTCATTATCGCGGCGGCGATGATCATCAACATGTTGGTGGCTGGCCTGGCCGGTATTCTCATTCCTTTGACGCTGGATTATTTCGGTATCGATCCTGCGATTTCCTCCAGCGTCTTTGTCACCACTGTCACCGATGTGGTTGGCTTTTTCGCCTTTCTTGGCCTTGCGTCCTGGTGGCTCTTCTGATTGCTCTTGGCACGCATTACGAAAACTTTAAACATTTTTCGCTAAACCTTGGGGGGCCTCTAGGAATCCGAATGATACCAGCGGTCTCCTGACCTTGTGACTCGTATACCGTTCAATCAACGCATAAGTTCAAAGGGATACGAGAAACGTCAGCGGTCAATGATAAATACCGCCGGTATGATTTTTATGTTGGAGCAGACATATGGCGCTGGGTCTTGTTGTCGGCAGCCCGATGATACAACCTTCTGAAGCACAAAGCGGTAAAACTTCACGTCGCCTGGGGGAAAGCGACTGGGAGCGTGAGGAGTTGCTATCCGATTTGGCCGCCGCAATCATGGCGTTTGCCGCTTCCAAACAAATCGATCCATTGGTGCGAACCCGCATTCATGATGGGCAATTATTGGTTTCATTTCACCCTGCTGCCGAAGATATCAAATTCAGTTTCAAGAAAGACTGGGTGGAATGCCATGCGGTGACCTCTTCGGTGGGCCCCGGTTATCATGCGGCGGTCGTGGAGATGCTCAAACAGATCGCCGCGCCAACGGGGCTGTCCTGGTCGGTGGAAGACCCGCAACGTGGTTATCGCGATGATACGGGCTATTGG
>WGBT01000223.1 GCA_015494185.1 Hyphomicrobiales bacterium
ATGAAGCCGATGAAATCTTCTCACGGCTGATGGGCGATGTTGTTGAGCCTCGCCGTGAATTCATTCAGGACAATGCCTTGACTGTTGCCAATCTGGATGTTTGACGCGGCGCAACCCCCTTATCCCCTCACAAGGCAAAGGCAGAAGGCAAGCAGCCCCCTTCAAAAGGTGAAAAGAATCATCGGACCAAGCGGGCTAGATGGATAGCAAGATTTCACTGGAGGCGGCTCATAAAAATCTGATAAATCGAAAGCTGCCTGTTGATTTTTATAGTCTCTTCTGTGCCCCACTTCCTGGGGCCTCTTCCCTGGCTGCCAAGTCAATCTCAGGCAACCGATTTCATCGGCGTATCGGCGGCAAAGGCTTCGGCGTTGAAGCGCCCTTCTAGGCGGTCGACGACAATACTCACGGTCGCATCCCCGGTCACATTCACCGCAGTGCGGGCCATGTCGAACAACCGATCGGTGGCGATGATAAAAGCAATTCCCTCAACGGGAATGCCCACCACCCCGAGCACCACCGACAAGGTCACAAGAGAAGCGCTTGGCACCGCCGCAACCCCAACGGAAACAATCGCCGACATTGCCGCCAAGGTCAGATAGTGCCCAAGCCCCAACTCGACTCCGAACAAATGGGCAATGAAAATGGCATAAACACATTGAGCAATCGCAGTGCCATCCATATTCACCGTTGCCCCAAAGGGCACCGTGAAACTCGAGGTTTCCCGCGACACCCCCAGATGCTGTTGCAGCCGCCGCTCGTTGAACGGAATGGTGGCCGCCGAACTCGCGCTTGAAAAGGCAAACAATTGAACTGGAAAAAATTTTCGCAAGAAGGTGAAGAAATTCACCCGCCCGACCAAAGTCATCAGGCCGCCATAGGTCAGCAATACATGCAACCCCAAAGCCAAAAAGCCAAGGGCGAGCATCTTGGCCACCACCATGAAGATCCCGGCATCTTGCGTGGCCACCATCCAGGCAATGAAGGCAAAGACGGCCAACGGCATCAGCGCAATGACGAAATCGATGAAACGATAGATCAGCCGCGAGGCCGCCACCAGATTCTGCGCCAATAAATCCCCATGGGGCTTGTCAGGGCTGTTTTGCATCAACAGGATCAACATACCGGTGACCACCGCAAAAACGATGGTGGCCAGCGTGTTCCCCTCAACAAAAGCTGCCAGCAGATTGTTCGGCACCATGGCAAAGATCGTTCCCCAAAAGCCGCCATATTCGCCCGCATGCTTGACAATCCCGGAAATATCCTGTTTCGGCAGCTGCGACTGGTCCGGCACATCGATATATTGAAAGCCAAGCCCCGCCACGGTGACCGCGATCAAAGTGGCGCAAAACGTGGTGAACAGATAGAAGCCGAAACTCAGGGAGCCGACCCGGACCGCCTTGTTGATCTCTTTGAGATCGAGAACCGAACAGGCAATGGAGACAAAGATCAACGGCACGATGATCATCTTGATCAGCCGCAAAACAATGTCACCGATCGGTTTGACAGCTTCCCCCACACCAGGAAACAAATAGCCCACCAGCAGCCCGGCGATCATCGCCAGCCCGATTTGATGCAACATCGGCCGGTTCAGCCAAAATCGGATCAATCCCACCAATGATCTCCATCCTCAAACAGTAAAGGCCCAGAACCTGTAAAAGCCTGCCCTTGAACTCATAAGGCAGGGGCAAGGGCAGGGGCAGAACCTCACCTATCCTGCCCTTAACTTCTATGGTTCGACACTGGCCTTTTCCCAAGCTTTGTCAAGGGCCAAGACCACTTCACGGCCGCTTCAAGCGAACGTGGAGTGACGGGCGCCCCGCAGGCGACCGGCACGACGGGGGCTTAAAAATGCCGGCCCTTGACAAAGCTTTGGGAAAAGGCAAAACCGCTCACCATGGAAGTCAAGGGCAGGTTTGGGCCGGAAAGCCATAACAGGAATAATTTGATGTAAAAATCTGCACTTGAGTTCATAGACAGTGCCAGATTTGACGGCACCTTCTGGCCTGCGCCTGTCCTTACATTCCATGGTAAGCGTTTTTGCATTTTCGACAGGTTTGTCAAGGACGCTTAAAGCGCCGCGAAGCGGTTTCATCCTTGACAAACCTGTCGAAAATGCCAACCTCTCACCATGGAATGCAAGGACGGCTCTGACCCTGCCTGTAGGATTGAGTGTCGACTTTTACACGTTTAAGAAGCCGTAACTCTGTAAGATGCAGGGGTTACAAGGGGTTATGAGTAACCCTGACATCGCCCAGGCAGGTCAACAGGCATGTCAAAATGTGGCTTTGCCCCTTATCCCCTTACTTATCTCCTTACGGGATTGTTCGCAGAGCCCGAGAAACACCCCCCCTTCCGGTCTTATTCCGCAGCTTGACCGCGCTGTGCCGCCTGCCCTCCATCTGCGCCAACGCTCAGATCCGCATAATCGATGGAAATCCGCCCGCCGG
>WGBT01000224.1 GCA_015494185.1 Hyphomicrobiales bacterium
ATCGGGATTAACTCATAATTAACTCAAATCCACAATAACTTATTTCGAAAAAAATCAACAATGAACATATTTTCTTGAGGTAAACGCCTGACATTTACTGTATCAGGCCATGAGCGAGCATTAATTGAGGTCGGCCGCGATGTTGCAGAACACATCCTCAGAAGCGATCCCTCCCTTGGACATCGCAGCACCGCGACTTTATCGTTTCGCCGCCATATTGACCGGCAGCCGCCGCATGGCGCACGCGTTACTTGAAGAACTAGCTGCGCAACACGCACCAATCAGCGACCCAAGCAATCGTTCTCAAGCTCTCGCCATCTTCAAACAGCTCAATCTGAGCTGGGTACAGAAACTGGCGGCCCGCAGCAATGCCGAAGGAGGAGAGCCACATCCACAATCATCTCAAAGCGGAACTCATCAGCCGGACTCCCCTTTTTCCAATCCCCAAACCATGCGCCGGCAAAATCCGATTTTGCAGAAAACCTGGCAATTTCTGACCCACCTGCCGCCGCAACAACGCGCCGCCTTGTTATTGGTCTATGGCGAAAATTTCTCACATGCCGAGGCGGCAGAAATCCTTGGAACTCCGGTTGATTTTGTGGTTGGCGCCCTGACACTGGCCCGTACTGCATTGATTGCAGCAGATCAACAACGTGTGTCCCAAACAGACCGCTCTGATCTTTATGCTTCCTCTTTGGGCGGCTCAAACACAACCGATCAACAGACCAGGCAGGCCAACGCATGACCCAATTGTCCGACGAACTTCTAGTCAGCTATGCCGATGGCCAAATGAACGCGGCTCAGGCCCAAGCCGTAAAGGCGGTGCTCGAGGATGATCCGCAAACCGCCCAACGCGTTGCCGCGCTGGAAGTCACCCGAGCCCATTTACAAGCCGCCTTTGAAGCGATGATCGCGCCCCACCACGAAACCGCGCAGGCAACCGGGGAAGCTTACGGCGACAAAGACGATCATCAGGCAAGCAATGCGCCACAGCACGGCTCTCATCCTCCCGCCCCCAAGGAAACGCCAGCTTCACGCTCACAACTCGATGAAGCCGAGTTGGACCACGAATTTCAGGCCCTGAATGAACCAACCAATCGCTGCGCTTCACAGCCCACGGCGCTCCAGCCATCTGGGGCGTCTGAAACAGCAACGCCGCCAGAGGAGCAAACCAGCCTCGATGATTTCGAGCCCAACACATCCCGCGCCGAACCTACGGCTGGCGCCAGCGAATGGGGCTGGGAAGACACCGACTGGGACGAGGCAATCTGGGACGAAGCATGGCAAGAAGACACAACGGCGGCCCAAAATGCCGGCTGGGGCATGACCTTGACTGCGGGGCTGCTTGGCATTTGGCTCGCCGGCGCCGTCACCGGTTATTTCCTCTATGAATTTATTGCCAAGAAGGAAATCGAGGCCGTCCCAGTACGCGCAACCAAGGCGCCACGTCAGGACCTGCTGACCCTGGTCGCCAATGCTCACAATCTGTTTCGCAAGGAAAATCTTGAAATCAGTCCTGAAAGCCTCGGCAACCGGGAGCTGATGCGCTTTATCCTGACCAATTTCTTTGGCCGGCAAATCCCAATCCCTGATTTAAGCCGGCAGGGCCTGCGTTTCACCCGCGCCCAAATCCTCAATCTCGGCCTGCCCCCGCTAACCCCTGCTCCTGGTCAACGCCGTCCCATTGGCACGGTAGGGCAAACCGCACAAATTTTTTATCTCAGTGAGGAAAGCGGGGCGGTTGCGCTCTATATCAAACCCGGAACCGGCAAAGCCGCCATCACCAAAAGCCAGGCGGGGCGCACCAATGTGATCGGCTGGACCCGCGGCCAATTGAATTTTGTTCTGGCCGGAGAAATGCCGCATTGGAAACTGATTGTGCTGGCGGCTGCAATCCAACGCCAGCTCACCCCTTCAAACCAGGCCCATTCCTCCCTTCCTTCAACAGCCACAGGAACCACCACAAAGGAAACCGCCAATCAGACCGTTGCAAAACCGGCCCCAGCCGCCACCCTATCGGCCTCGGACGCGATCAAAAACAAGTCCGAAATGTGAAGGCTCGTATTTGCATAGGTCATGAGCAGCGCCAATCACAAAAAACAAATCATGGATGGCGTTCAAAAATAGCAACATCGGCATAGCGTTTGGCGCGGACCTGTTCGGCTTTTGTGCACACCGTCCAGGTCAGCAGAGGTAAACGGCAAAGATGACGGGCCATCAGGGGCGCAAGCGCGGGCAGCGCCCGGATATCATAGGCAATGAAATGGGGACGCGCAATCATCCCTGTCAACAAATGACGTATGGCGAATTGCCGCCAACCACTCTGCCCCTCCCAATGGGGGGAAGTATGGAACGCTTCAGCCACCAGGCCACGGGGCAAACCGGGGGCATATTCCGCAAAGGCCCGAACGGATTGCGGATCGAATGACATCACCGCCACATCACCGCGATACCCCCGCAACAATTCGGCAATCACCGCTTCAAAACGGCCACTGCCCTGCCAATCGCTTTTGATTTCCAAAAGCAGCGCCCGCCGCCCATCAACCAGCGCCAACAGATCAGGCAAGGTCAGCATTTTGTCAGAAGTTGCTTTGAAGGCCAGGCGTGACAATTCCGCCGCGCGCCGGCCCTGCACCGGGCCTTGGGCAAGGGTCAAACGGTCAAGGTCCGCATCATGAAAGACCATCGGCATGCCGCATTGTGAGCGGCGCAAATCAACCTCGATATTGAACCCTTCGGCAATCGCCGCCTCAATCGCAGAACGGGTGTTTTCGATCACGCCTCGTGCTGCACAGTGAAGCCCGCGATGGGCAATGGGACGGGCGATCAGAGCGGCGAGGGACATAACGGGATCAACTCATCATTGGCAATTCGTAAAAGCTTGCCAACGGGTAAAAATTTCGGCATTTGCCTCACAAACAGTGTCAGATCCGTCCTTACATTCCATGATGAAACACTGGCATTTCCAGCTGGTTTGTCAAGGGTTAAAACCGCTTCGCGGCGCCAAAGGCGCCCTTGACAAACCAGCTGGAAATGCAAAAACGCTCACCATGGAATGTAAGGACGGATCTGCCCAGGTCTTGCTGGGAGTAAGGTTCATTCTTATACCAGCGGCCCTTGGGCCTTGACTCGTATACCATTAAATTTACTCTAAAAATTCAAAGGGATACGAAAAGTCTAAGTGATCGATGAAAATGCCTCCGGTATTACAGCGAAAGAAGAACCGGGCGGCCTTTCTCTGCAGCGCAGCAGGCGGTAAGAGAAAATCAAGTAATGCTCTTTCCCCTCTTCTGTCGCCCACCCCCCTTCTCTTTTCAATTTTGCCTGTTTTGTGATCACAATTTCCCTATTGCCTGCGATTTACTCTGGACGTGGCCGCCCCAATGCGCTTAGATGCGTCATACTGACGCATACAAATATGGGTAGGCAGCATCACGAAAACCTTCGCTTCAAGATACGCGGTCACGGGGAGGGGTAATATGGCAAAGATGGCAAAGAAGAGGGACGGCAAGGCAATGGCGGCATCTGCAAAAAAGTCTTCAAAACGGGCCTCAAAACGAACCAATGGCGCAGCCAAACATATCAAGGTCAAATACTGTATCATCGGGGCGGGCTCTGCGGGCATCAATGCCCTGCGGCAAATCCGGCGCAAAACCGATGATGTGGTAATCATCGGGGAAGAACCTTTGGGCACCACCTGTGCCCGGGTTGGTTGTATGCCCTCAAAGGTTCTCATTCAGGCTGCTGAAGATTTCCATCACCGCCACCATCTCAAAGAGCAAGGCATCACTGGCGGCCAGAATTTGAAAGTCGATACCGCTGCAGTGCTTGCCCATGTCCGGCAAATGCGCGATATGTTCGTCAGCCGACTGCTGGGCAATTTCTTGCCCAATGTCGGCGACAAGCTGATCAAGGGCACCGCGGAATTCATCAGTCCGAAAGTGGTCCGCGTTGACGATCTGGAGGTTGAAGCCAAAACCTTTGTGCTGGCGGTGGGCTCACGGCCGATCTTGCCGCAAGCCTGGGCCCCGTTTGCAGACCGGCTTTATACTTCCGATACGCTTTTCGAACAGAAAAAATTGCCGAAACGGCTGGCGGTAATTGGGCTTGGGGTGATCGGCCTCGAACTGGGGCAGGCGCTTGCCCGATTGGGACACAAGGTCACCGGGATTGACGCCTTGAACACCATTGGGGGCATCACGGATCCGGCGGTGCGTGACAAGGCAATCGAGGTGATTGGCGCCGATATGCCAATCTGGCTTGGTCATCCCGCAGAACTGTCACAAGGATCGAAACCCAAAAGTCTGAAAATCAAAGCCGGCTCCCACGAAGTCGAAGTCAATGCGGCCCTTGTTTGCCTGGGCCGCCGCTCCAATCTCGACCGGCTCAATCTATCGGCCGCCGGCGTCAAGCTGAACGGCGATCTTGCTTCACTGATCGACGAGGAAACCCTGCAAATCCGGGGCACCCGGCTTTATGTGGCAGGCGATGCCACCGGGGACCGGCCGGTGATGCATGAAGTTGCCGATGAAGGACGCATTGCCGGCCGTAATGCTCTGGCCACCCGTCCCTCGAAATACGCTCGCAAACAGCCCTTTGGCATCATCTTCTCCGATCCCAATATCTGCCGCGTTGGGGCGACCTATCAACAGCTTGAAGGCGTGCTCGACAATGTGGTGATTGGCGAGCGGGATTTCGCCACCCAGTCGAGAGCCCAGGTCCTGAAGAAAAATTACGGTCTCTTACGGGTTTACGCCAATAAAAACGATGGCTTGTTATTAGGCGCTGAAATGTGCATCCCCCGCGGCGAACACATCGCCCATCATCTCGCCTGGGCGATTGAGCGGGACATGACCGTGTTCGATCTGCTGGCGATGCCGTTCTATCACCCCGTCGTTGAAGAAGGGCTGCAAAATGCGCTGTTTGCCATGGTGCCACAGATCACCCATCGGCCACGCACCTGTGTTCAGGTCCGCCCGAAAGGCACCAAGCATGTTCGCAAAGCCGCCTTCCCCTTCCAAAGCCCCGAAGAGCTGCCTAGCGTTTCATGAAAGGCATGAAGATCACGCGAGCAAAGCGCGGGGCCTCTCCCCAAGTCCCCGCCAATGAACAACTTTAAACACCTTCCCGGGCGCGATCTTTGTGCGTTTTAGGCGGGGGGGCCTTGGCTTGCTCGGCAACCGATTTGAGACGATAGTTGAAGGGTTGGGTGAACAGCCGCGAAACCGAGCGTTCATTGGCAGTGGAATAAATCGCCTGCCCCAGAAACCCCGCAATCGGCAAAATCCGTATATTATGCGCCGTGAGCACTGCCTCCGTGGGCTTGATCGAATCGGTGATAACCAGCTCTTTCAATTCTGAGGCTGTAATTCGAGCCACCGCCCCGCCTGACAGAACACCATGTGTAATATAGGCATAGACTTCAACCGCCCCCTTTTCCACCAGAGCAGTGGCAGCATTACACAAGGTGCCACCGGAATCGACAATATCATCCACCAGGATACAGGTCCGCCCTGCCACATCGCCAATGACATTCATGACTTTCGACTGGCCGGGACGATCGCGCCGCTTATCGACAATCGCCAAAGAGGCGCCAATTCGCTTGGCAAGGCCGCGAGCCCGGACCACCCCCCCAACATCAGGCGAAACAACCACCAGATCATCTTGAGAAAAACGCTCAAGAATATCAAAGGTCATCACTGGCGCGGCAAACAGATTGTCCGTGGGAATATCGAAAAAGCCTTGGATTTGGGCGGCATGGAGATCCAAGGTCATCACCCGATCCGCCCCGGCCCGGGTGATCAGATTGGCCACCAGCTTGGCGGAAATAGGCGTGCGCGGCCCCGGCTTGCGATCCTGCCGCGCATAGCCGAAATAAGGAAGAACGGCCGTGACCCTATTCGCTGACGCCCGTTTGGCCGCATCGATCAGGATCAACAGCTCCATCATATTGTCATTGGCGGGAAAGGAAGTGGACTGCAGGATAAAGACATCCTTGCCGCGGACATTCTCGTTGATCTCGACAAAGATTTCATTGTCTGCAAAACGCCGTACCGTGCAGTCGGTCAGGGGCGTATCAAGATAGGCGGCAATGGCTTCCGCCAATGGTTGGTTACTGTTCCCCGAAACTAGTTTCATAATATTTCATGCTTCCGCCACACGGCCCCACACCTAAAACCTAAAAAGAATACGGGCCCATCCTTACCAGCAGGCCCGTATTCTGTAAATGCTGTTTTCATATCGTACGATGCTACCCCCATTACTTTGCGACAAACCAGGCAGACGATCTTTCAATTTCCGATCCTGCCTCCTCTGCCACCCCCCTAACTCCGGGGCAACATTTTGATGATCCCTCCAGCAGCGCCTTCAGCAGCAGCATCGGCCACCTTGCCCCAAGGTCCATCAAGGGAGCCTGCCGGGATCCTGTTTTTCTGCGAAACAGTGCCAATCTTCTTGCCGGAGGGTGACAACACATCCCAATCGATTGCGATCGATTGTCGTCCGCCGACCGGCGAGCCTAGCTTGACACGTCCCTGAACCAAATAGGTGTTGGCGTTTTTTTGCGAAGTGACTTTGATCCCTTTGCGAGCCAGTTGCCGTTTAAGGGCCTCGCTCAACGATTTGCTGCCATCACCAGGCGCCCCAACAACCGTTGGCACCATGGCATAAATAGGTCCTGCAGAGCCTGAACTTTGCTGGGCGCCTGATTTTTGCGCCGTCAAAGGCAACGCGGCTGTCGTCGTTGGCGCCGCACTTCCCAGCGCCGCTGCTTGAACCTTGCGGACAGGCGTTTGGGCGCGCGCCACTGCAGCAGGCGTGCTCACCTGTTTGGGCAGCCATTGCGCCAGTTGCGTTACGGTCTTGGTTGCAATGGCTTGAATGACACCGGATGAAACGTTTGACCAAGGCTTTTTGGCATTCTTGAAAGGAACCACCTCATGGCCTTTGATGCGATGAACCCGTTTCTTGGCTTTGTCCATCACATCCCAAATATAGGCCACCTTCATTTGCGAACCGGACTTGGGCGGAATGGCCGCCATATAGCCCCGCAACTTATAGGCGGCCTCAGCCCCCTTTTCGACCAGCGGAATTTTGCTTGCGGCCATTGCCGCTTTCAGACTTGTCATCAGCGGGCCAGAAATCGTCTTGGGCGCGCCAATGACAGGGGCAAGAGCAACCGCTGGCAATTTCACCGGCAATGGTGCACTCACAGGGGGCGGCGCCTGTGTTGCTGTGGCAACAGTCGTGGCTGGCGCATCGATCCCCAACCCACTCAGTAAATTATTTGTGCTGCAACCTGCCGCTCCCAAACCAGCAGCCAAAACAACGGCTATGACCTTATATTTCGAAAAGTCATGTTCCGAAGCTGCCTGCGTCTTCCAGACAGCCCATCCAAATTTCGACGTCATCATTTGCGACGACTCCCCCAGTTCTCGCACATCAATCTTGTGGCGAAAAACCACCGAAAGATGTTTGTTTGCGTCACCGGTCAAAAGATTTCGGTTCTGGAAATCTTAACGCCGCGGTTCAATGGTGATCCGCGCCGCGTGCTCAGATCACGTCAGGAAGCCGCTTCGGCGTTGACCTCGTTTCTTGTTTATTACGCGAATGTCAAACTCAACCGATCTACGCTTTACCCAACGTCACCGCCGTCTTAGAAATCCGTTCCGGTTCCCGCCCCCCAGAAATCTGTCAACAGATTGAAAACTTGCTTTCAATTTCAATACTATGCCAGAATTTCCCGCTTTATCTCAAGTCTATTTCAACGGCGCATGATGGCGGAAATTTGTCGCCCATAGTCGGGTTCACAACGCTTCATGGACCGCCGGTAACTGAAATATCGTGATTCGTCGGCAAAAGTGCAGTGCGGCAGATGAGAGAGCTTGGTTATCCC
>WGBT01000225.1 GCA_015494185.1 Hyphomicrobiales bacterium
GACATCGCCTTCAAGGCGCGCAAAGCGCGCATCCCATTTGCTGTCCAGGGCTGTGATCCGAGCGCCTAAATCATCGGTTTTCTTATCGATCTTGCGGTCGAGCTGCTCCCGGGTTTCATCGATCTTGCGGTCAAGTTGGTCACACTTGCGGTCGAGCTGGTCACAGCGTTCATCGATCTTGCGGTCGAGTTGATCGCAACGCTCATCGATCTTACGGTCGAGTTGATCACAACGCTCATCGATCTTACGGTCGAGCTGGTCGGCTCTGCCGTCGATCTTGTGATCGAGTTGATCGAAACGATGTTCGCGTTCGGCAAAGCTCTTGGCAGCCTCTCTTGCTTTTTCCTCCGACGCGCCGGCCTCTTTCAGCGCGTCGTAAAGTTCGGCAATCATGGTTGTCATGGTTGACGGCTCCTATTCGGCAGCGGGTTCGCGGCGGGCCTGGGCGCTGATCCCGATTTCAAGTTCAGACAGACCGTTTTCATCCGCCGCCTGAGCTTTGGCCAATTCATCAAGCGCACGCCGGTAGTCCACCGGCATGACCTTCACGAATTTTGGCAGATAAGTCTGCCAATTATCGAGAATTTCACGGGCCCGCTTGGAATTGGTGTAGGCTGCATGGTTCGATAACAGGCGATGCAACCGTTCGGCGTCCTGGTTGCGCATGTCGCGCATGACATCGACCAGTCCATGGGTTTCCAAATCCCCGCCTTGATGGGCGAGTTTCTCCATCAGCTCATCTTCGGCCGTGACCGGCTCCAGATCGACCATGGCAAGATTGCAGCGGCGCTCAAAATCGCCCTGTTCGTCGAGTACATAGGCAATGCCGCCAGACATGCCGGCGGCAAAATTCCGCCCCGTTGGCCCGATGACGACGACACAGCCCCCGGTCATATATTCGCAGCAGTGGTCGCCAGCCCCTTCAACCACGGCAATCGCACCGGAGTTGCGCACGGCAAACCGTTCACCGGCCACACCACGGAAGTAACATTCGCCCTCGATCGCCCCATAAAGCACGGTATTGCCGACGATAATGCTGTTTTCCGGCACAATGCCCGACTCCTCTGGCGGGCGTATGATCAGCCGGCCGCCGGACAAGCCCTTGCCGACATAGTCATTGGCTTCCCCAATCAAATTCAGCGTGACCCCGCGGGCGACCCAGGCGCCAAAACTTTGCCCCGCGATTCCCTTGAAAGTGATGTGGATGGTATCGTCCGGCAAGCCCCCATGCCCAAAACGTTTGGCCACCTCGCCTGAAAGCATCGCCCCCGTGGTCCGGTTGATATTGCTGATCGGCAGTTCGATCTTCACCGGTTGACGATGCAACAGGGCCGGCTGGGCCTTCTCGATCAAGGTACGGTCAAGAACGGCCTCGAGCTTATGGTCCTGACGCTCTGTGTTATAAATGGCGACATCTTCTGGCACATCGGGTTTGTGGAAAATACGGCTGAAATCGAGCCCCTTTGCCTTGTAGTGGGAAATCGCCTTTTCCTTGTCCAGAAACTCGGTCTTGCCAATCATTTCATTGAAGGTACGGAATCCCATTTCAGCCATCAACTCACGTACTTCTTCTGCGACAAAGAAGAAATAGTTGACGACATGTTCGGGTTTGCCTTTGAAACGCTTGCGCAAAACCGGATCCTGGGTGGCGATCCCAACCGGGCAAGTGTTGAGGTGGCATTTGCGCATCATGATGCACCCGGCGGCAATCAAGGGGGCGGTGGCAAAACCAAATTCATCAGCTCCCAAAAGCGCCCCAACCACCACATCGCGGCCGGTCCGCAAACCGCCATCGACCTGCACGGCGATACGGCTGCGCAGCCGGTTCAGCACCAAGGTCTGCTGGGTTTCGGCAAGGCCGATTTCCCACGGGCTGCCCGCATGTTTGATCGAAGTTAACGGCGAGGCCCCGGTTCCCCCCTCAAAGCCTGCAATCGTCACATGGTCCGCCCGGGCTTTTGAAACCCCTGCGGCCACCGTGCCAACGCCGACTTCAGAGCCGAGCTTGACGGAGATATCCGCATCGGGATTGACATTTTTCAAATCATAGATCAGCTGCGCCAAATCCTCGATCGAATAGATGTCATGATGCGGCGGTGGCGAAATCAGCCCCACCCCCGGTGTTGAATGCCGGACTTTGGCAATCACCGCATCGACCTTGTGGCCGGGCAGCTGGCCGCCTTCACCAGGCTTGGCCCCTTGCACCATCTTGATCTGGATCATGTCCGAATTGACGAGATATTCGGTGGTCACGCCAAAGCGGCCCGAGGCCACCTGCTTGATCGCCGAACGTTCGCTGTCTCCATTGGGCAGCGGCGTAAACCTGTCGACCTCTTCGCCGCCCTCGCCGGTGTTGGATTTGCCGCCGATCCGGTTCATCGCAATCGCCAGGGTGGTATGGGCCTCCCGGGAAATCGAGCCAAAGGACATCGCACCGGTGGAAAACCGTTTGACGATTTCCGCCGCCGGTTCGACCTCTTCAAGGGGGACGGGCTTACGGCCCATCTCCTCGGCGCGGCGAATCCGGAACAGACCGCGCAGGGTGAGTAGCGCTTCTGACTGGGCGTTTAGCGCATCGGCATAACGGCGGTATTTTTCCGGCAGATTTCCCCGGACCGCATGCTGCAAATCGGCCACCGTGTCCGGGGTCCAATTGTGCCGTTCGCCCCGCAACCGGTAAGCATATTCACCGCCCACATCGAGCATGTTGCGATAGACCGGAGCATCCGAAAAGGCCAGCTGGTGCCGCGCCACGGTTTCCGCTGCGATTTCTTCCAGCCCAACCCCTTCGATGGCGCTATGGGTTCCGGTGAAATATTTTTCGACAAAGTCCGATCTCAAGCCCACCGCATCGAAAATCTGGGCGCCACAATAAGATTGATAGGTGGAGATGCCCATTTTCGACATCACTTTCAAAATGCCCTTGTTGATCGCCTTGATGTAGCGGTTTTGAGCGTCTTCGAGGGACAGGTTGCCGTCATCCAGTTCGGGCAACAGCTCAGCCAAGGTCTCAAAGGCCAGATAAGGATTGATGGCTTCGGCGCCATAACCCGCCAGCGTGCAGAATTGATGCACTTCGTGAGGTTCTCCGGATTCGACCACCAGCCCCACTTTGGTGCGGACTTTTTCACGGATCAAGTGATGATGAACCGCGCTGGTCGCCAACAGGCTTGGCACCGGTATCCGCGCCGGCCCGGTATTACGGTCGGACAAAACGATGATATTGTAGCCTTCTTCTTCAGCGGCAAAGGCTTCCGCACAGATCCGGTCGAGGGCGGCTTCAAGCCCCTTGGCGCCTTGCTCTGCGGGATAGGTGATATCCAACGTCTTGGCCCGGAAAACCGCCCCGGCGAGATTGCCGATCTGCTTGATCTTCGCCATGTCCTCATTGGTCAAGATCGGTTGGTGGACTTCCAGGCGCTTCATGGTGGAAGTCGTTTCAAGGTCGAGCAAATTCGGCCGCGGCCCAATGAAGGAAACCAGCGACATCACCAGCTCTTCCCGGATCGGATCAATGGGGGGATTGGTGACTTGGGCGAAATTTTGCTTGAAATAGGTATGCATCAGCTTGGGCCGGTCCGACAGTGCTGAAATCGGGGTGTCGGTTCCCATCGAGCCCACCGGCTCCTGACCGGTCAGCGCCATCGGCGCCATCAGATATTTCAGGCTTTCTTGAGTATAGCCAAAAGCCTGTTGGCGATCGAGCAGCGGCACATTGCTTGCCGGGCTTGCCGGAGCGGCCGGGCTCATTGCGTCATGATTGGGGAGATCGGCCAATTTGATCTGCCCGGCTTGCAGCCAGTCGCGATAGGGGTGGGACCGGGCCAGCTTGGTCTTGATCTCGTCATCGGAAATGATCCGGCCTTCTTCGAGGTCCACAAGCAGCATCTTGCCCGGCTGCAAGCGCCATTTCTCGATGATCTTTTCCTCATCGAAATGCAAAACCCCCATTTCTGAGGCCAACATGATCTCATCATCAGAGGTGATGCAGTAGCGTGCCGGCCGCAATCCGTTGCGATCCAGCGTGGCGCCGATCTGCCGGCCATCGGAAAAGGCAATAGCGGCCGGCCCATCCCAAGGCTCCATCAAGGCGGC
>WGBT01000226.1 GCA_015494185.1 Hyphomicrobiales bacterium
CATATAAGCTATTCTTGCGCTCGGTGACATAGCCAGCCCATGAGCCCCCCATTTCGGGATGTTTCATAGTGCCAGCCCACTTGCCTTTTCCGGTCCGGCGGACATTTTTGAACATGGACACACCCGCACTGCTCGCGCAAAGCTTGCCGCCACAAATCCAGACCTTGGCGATTTTGCCATTGGGGCGCTTATACGTACCCGCCGGGCCAGCAAAGACAGGTGCAGCCACGAAGCTGATTGCGGCTGCGGCCGCCGCCGTGAACATAATACCGCGTAGATTGAGTTTACCCATGATTGATACTTCCTTCCTCCAAATCTCAACGAGGTCCATAAGACCAGACTGCAATCCTCCCAAGGGAAGCGCGATCCGATACCGCCCCCCCATTCATTCTGAAACGCCGCCCTCATCGAAAAACCAGCAAGATCAAAAGATCTTTCAGCAAGACCCTCAAGCCCCGATCCCCAGAGCCACAACAGACGAGCCCAACGGTGACTTAACCGCCTTCTCAAGCTGGTTCGCACCCTGCTCAAGCTGGTTCGCCTGACTGACGGCTTTTCAAGGCAGGTTGCTATTTGTAACAACCAAGTAAACCATACTGCGTGAGTGGGGCCCCTGCCAAGTTCTTTGTATCCCCAGCCCTTTGAGGACGCGATGATAATAGAGTATTATGATGATCATGCCTTGGCCATGATGGCAGAACGCGGGATTGCCAAATCTTTCGTTGAAGCGACCCTTGAAAACCCCGATGATGTCACGATCGACCAGGAAAACCATCGCGCGCTGTTTTGGAAATGCCTGGAAGGCCGAAACTTCGCATTGCGGGTGATCACCCCCAGCTATCGGAAAAACTATGTGATCACCGCTTATTTTGACAGGAGACAACCATGCGGTTGAGAGTGGACCAAACGGCCGACGCCATTCACCTGAAACTGACCGAGCACCAAGTTGATGTGAGCGAAGAAATTTCGCCTGGCATCGTCGTTGATTTTGACGCAAACGGCAAGATTGTCGGCATTGAAATCCTCAATGCTTCAAAGCAGGCCGGCGACGACACCGTTCTGCAAAGCCTGCAACTGGACCTGCCAAAAGCATCATGAAGTGAACTCATTGGATTAAGCTCAGAACAGAGTCCAAAACACTCCTCCCCATAAATAGAATCAATGCTCCCAAGACATCCTTTCCAGTGAAGCCAAACAAGCTTTTGGTGACCGAAATGTGACCAAAATAAGCTGTGAGAGACATTGCGGGAGCAAACCTTCCGAAGGACGGTCCAACCAAACAGAAGTGTTGCAAGCAATGTGACTTACGGGTAATCCTGTAACAGGAGGCTGTGAATGATATGGGGAACCGCCTGACACCGGGAAGAAGCTGATAGCTGAACCTGGGGCTTGCGAAAAGGCGGAGACGGGATATTGCACATTGTTAGAGGGAAATCTGCATGACAGTATCATTTCGGCAGATGCGGCGTCTTGTTGCCGGTGGCGGGGCTAGTGAATTTCGTCTGAAAGGGCTGCTTGGCCTTACGCTTTGTCTTGGCCTTGTTTTGGGCCTTGCTTTCGTGGCGCCACCGTTACAGACAAGCCCCGCCAGCGCCAAACCCTTGGCAGACAAAACCTTGCGCATGGCTTACGATGCCGATCCGGTCTCGCTCGACCCCCATGAGTTTTTGACCGGCGCCACCTTGCAATTCAGTCACATGGCCTTTGACCCGCTGGTGCGTTGGCGACAGGATTTCACCGTTGAGCCACGACTGGCCGAACGTTGGGAGCAAATCGATCCCAACCGCGTGCGCTTTTATCTCCGCAAAGGTGTGACCTTTCATTCCGGCAACCCTTTTACCGCCCATGATGTTGTCTGGACTTTCAACCGGCTTAAGAGAAGCGTTGATTTCAAAGGCTTGTTCGAGCCGTTTTTGCGTGCCGAATATATCGATGAGCACACAGTTGATCTGATCACCACCCGGCCTTATCCGCTGACGCTGAACATGGCCACCTATATTTTCCCGATGGATTCAAAATTTTATTCCGGCATAGATGAAAACGGTCAGCGTAAAGATGCGATCATCAAACACGGCAAATCTTTCGCCTCAACCCATGTTTCTGGAACGGGCCCCTTTATCTTGACCTACCGGGAACAGGGGGTGCGCCTGGAATTCAAGCGTAATCCCAACTATTGGGATACCCAATCGAAAGGCAATGTGAAAAACATCATTTTCACCCCGATCAAGGAAGGGGCGACCCGGGTGGCCGCCCTTTTATCCGGCGAAGTAGACTTCATCGCACCGGTGCCGCCAACTGATTTATTCCGCATCAACCGGGACAAACGCGTTGATTTGATCGGCATGCGCGGCACCCGGATCATTTTGCTGACACTGGATCAAAAACGGCGCAAAGAATTTCGCGACCGGCGGGTTCGCCAGGCGATTGTTTATGCGGTCAACAACAAAGGCATTGCGAAAAAGATCATGCGCCGGTTCGCCACCGCCGCCGGCCAGCTCAGCCCGCCCGATTTCCAAGGCCATAACAAGGCTTTAAAACCCCGTTTCGATCTTGCCAAGGCAAGGCAGCTCATGAAAGAAGCAGGCTATGAAAACGGTTTTTCGGTCACCATGATGGCCCCCAACAACCGCTATGTGAACGATTATAAAATCGCCCGTGCGGTGGCCGCGATGCTGGCGAAGATCAATATCAAAGTCGATCTCAAAACCATGCCCAAAGCGCAGTATTGGCAGAAATTTGATGCCCGCGCCGCTGATATCATGATGATTGGCTGGCACCCTGATACTGAAGATTCGGTCAACTACTATGAATTCCTGGTGATGACACCAGATAAAAAAACCGGCTATGGACAATATAACGCCGGGAATTATTCCAACAAAATCGTTGATACTTTGATCAACGAAACAAGATCCATGAACGACCTCTTTCTGCGTGCCCAATTACTTCAGCGCATCGAAAAAATCCTCTACGATGACGCCGCCTTTGTTCCACTTCACTGGCAACATCTCGCTTGGGC
>WGBT01000227.1 GCA_015494185.1 Hyphomicrobiales bacterium
GTCATCGAGGCCGATGATCTGATGACGCCCAAGCGGCTGGAGGCAATTCGCAACTTTCATCTGGAATTGGGTTTTGTCCCCGCCGTCAGATCGGCGATGTCAATGTTCTCGATTTGGAAGAAACCGGAACCATCGGGCAAAAGCAAGCCGGTCTTTCCCGATCAGCTTCCTACAGGCGCAGCATTTGCGAGCCTAAAACAAGAAATTCTCACCAATCCCCTCATTCGGGGCCGTTTTTTGTCCGACAAACGGCCCGGACAGCCCCAAATCGCCGTCGTCATCGTCTCTTTGAAAGAAACCGCCGTTGCCTCTCAGGGGCTGCGGGCGGCCATTGACGAAGTGCGCCAAACGGCGGCAGAATTCCTCACGCCCGTGGGGCTCAAGGCCCATTTCACCGGTACTCCCATGATGCGTCTGGAAGTGGTGGAATCCACCAAACGGGATCGCATCCTATTCAATCTCATTGGTTTTCTGGTGGGCTCGCTCGCCTGTATCCTGTTTTTCCGGAACTGGCGCCATGTCACGATTGTCAGCGTTGCGCCCTTAGCCTCACTGATCGGGGTCTTTGGTGTTTTGGGGCATTTGGGGGTGGCGCTCAATCCCCTGACCAACACCATTTTGCCGCTGGTTCTGGTCATCACCTTTTCCGATTCGCTGCATATGTTGTTTGCCATCAACCGGGCGCGTGCTCTGGGGGCTTCCCTGCGGGCGGCGGTTCGTGAGGCGGTGATCACGGTGGGGCCGGCTTGCGTTCTGACCTCGCTGACCACCGCGCTGGCGCTCGGCGCCCTGTTGGCCACAGACAGCTATTTGATCCGAACCTACGCCTATGCTGCCGCACTTTCCGTATTGGTCGCCTTCCTTGCCGTTATTCTCGTCCTGCCGGTGGTGGCGCTCGTGGTTCTCGCCCATGACGATCGAATGAAATTAACGCAACGCGGGCTGCGGGCCCGGGGCGGCATACTGAACCTCATCAGTGGCTTTCTGGCGCGCCATTTACCGGCCCTGTCAATGCCTGTGGCCCTGTTTGGGATCCTCATCACCGGGCTTGCCGGGGCGGCCTATCACGCCCTTGATCCCTATTACCGGATCAGCGACATGGTGCCGGAAAACCGCGAATCCGCCGCCGTGGCACAAACGCTAGAGCAAAATCTGGGCGGGATTTTTCCCGTTCAAATCATGTTGCAATGGCCCTCACACCTGTCGCTTTATTCCAAGCCCGTGCTCCATGCCATTGCCGAGGCCCACACCATCCTTGAAACGCAAGACGAAATCGACAATGTCTGGTCCCTTGAAACCATCCGGCGCTGGGCCGGTGAAAGTCTTGGTCAAGACGTGAAAAAACTGCAAACTTATGTGGAAAAATTGCCGCCCCACCTGCAAGCCCAACTCAAAAACGCCAAAGGAAATGCCGCCGCCATCATCGGCTTTATGCGCGATATGCCCGCCGGCCAAGTCAACCAGCTGGTTGAGGAACTAAATCGCAAGCTCGATCATCTCAAGCGCTTTCATCCTGAGCTGAAGGTCACGGTGACAGGCTTGCCGGCAGTGGCCGCCCAGCGCGCCACCGCATCGATCGAGCAACTCAATATCAGCTTGTTTTTGGCGGTCTGCATGGTCATCGTGCTGACCGGGCTGGCATTTCGCTCCACATTGATTGCGGTTCTAAGCATTGTTCCCAACATGTTTGCGCTGTTGGCAACCGGTGGGCTTTTATATCTGTTCAGTGGCCAGCTGGAATATGCAAGCGTTGTGGCCTTGACCGTGGCCTTTGGCATTGCCATCGATGATACCATCCATTTTTTCAACCGTTTGAGATTGGAAGCACAAGTCACTCCCACCCTCACCCATGCGGTCCAAAACACGATCTGCCATATTGGGCCGGTGTTGATCCTGACGACCGTGATCTTGACCCTTGGACTGTCGATGACGATGTTCAGCATCGTGCCGATGACGGGTCTATTTGGCAAAACCGCCGCGATCATCATGATCATGGCGCTGTTGGGCGATCTGCTCTTGCTTCCGGCAATGCTGTTTGCCTTGGCACGATTGGGACTGCTGAAAAACCGCCATGTCCGCAAAGCCCGCCCCAAAAGCACAAAGGGCGTATCATTTGGCGGGATCGAACCGGGCAGTCTGCCCGCCTTGCGTCACGCCTTCGCGCGCCAGCCGCATCCTACGGGTGCGAAGCGATTGGGGCCAGGGCGGCGCGGTTAAGGTGTAAAAATCTACACTTGACCTGACAGACAGTGGCTGGCTTGACCACACCTTTCGGCCTGAACCTGTCCTTACATTCCATGGCGAGCGTTTTTGTATTTTCGACAAGTTTGTCAAGGATAAAACCGCTTCGCGGCGCCAACAAGCGAGCGTGGAGTGGCGGAGCCACGACGGGGGCTTGAAAATGCTGGTCCTTGACAAACCATCTGAAAATGCCAGTGTCTCAGCATAGAATGTAAGGACTGATCTGACACTGTCTGTAAGGTTGAATATAGATTTTTACAGTTAAGGTGAACGCAGGGTTGCATGAGTGGCGGCCGAAAGCCCCCACAACAGGCCAGCGGTCAAGTAAAAATGCCGCCAATGGTCGGTATCGACCAAAAAACCCTCCAAAACCAACCCCAAAAACACCGAAAACACAGCAATGTGAAGGAACTGCCAGGGTGTCCGGCTGAACAAATAGCGCGCCCCCACCGCCAAGGTCAGCAGCACCAACAAGATATAGCTGATCCCCCCAAGCCAGCCATAGGCGGCAAAACCGTTGAGATAGACATTGTGAGGGTCTTCCCCATATCGTTTGCCAAACTGATAGGGGCCAAGGCCCAACGGCTTGTCCAACAATAAAGGTATGGCCTTGCGTTGCCGGGCAAAACGGCCATTTTCCCCCTTGTCATAGTCCTGGGTGAGCGCCGCCCGTTCCAAAAACGCCTGACGCACTTGGGGAACGGACAACAATCCAACCACCATCAGCGCCAGCATCAACACCCCCAAGACCGACCATAATATAATCCGCCCCCGGGTCCGCAAATCAGCGGAGGCCAAAAACATCAGATAGGTCATCACCCCAAGGCAGATGATCACAAGCCCCCAGGCGCCGCGGGAAAAGCTCAAGAACAAACCAGTCAGCAACAGTCCCAGAAGCAAGAGAGAGGCAATTTTATGCCGGCTCGACCCCAACCAAATATCTTGAACCAACAACACGATCGGCAAAATCAAAAAGGGGCCAAACACATTGGGGTCCTTGAATGTGCCTTTGGCGCGGCCATAAAGGGTAAAGATATCGCCAAGTCCCGCTACATTGAAATAGCCAACGATCCCGGTCAGGGCCACCAACGCCGCCGCAACCATATAGCCATGGCGGATAATGCGAAAACTCTCAAGCGGCCGTTGTGCAACGAGACCGGCGAAAATGACCAAGGTTATCGCCAAATAAAATGAAATCGCGGTATAGGTTATGACATTGCGCTCCCCTCCCTTGCCGAGCACTTGAACCGTGGCGATCAGCCCGCCGATATTATAAAGGACCAACAATACGATCATTGGCAACAAAATCATCGGTAACCGCGGGGTGCTGCCCATCAGCGTCAGGACCAAGAGTAAGAAAAAGAACTCATAAGGAGAGGGTTCAAACATCACAAACCCGCTGGCAAAAACCGTCAGCCACAAAAACAGCGGCTGAGCGCGCTTTGCAAGCGCGCCCAACGGGCTTTGTTCAAGAGAGAGTGAAGCGGTTCCCATGATTTTCATCTGCGCCGCAAGACAACGCGCAGCCCCTCAAAGCTTTCCAAGGCCATTAATAGGCATTGTCCGTGCGCAACAGTGAAATTGGCGTGACCAGCAAGATATATAAATCCAACAGCACCGACCAGTTTTCGATATAGTAAAGATCATGGGCGACCCGTTGCTTGATCTTTTCTTCGGTGTCGGTCTCGCCGCGCCAGCCATGGATCTGCGCCCAACCAGTAATCCCCGGCTTTACCCGATGACGAGCGTAATAGCCATCGACGACGTCACCATAAAGGCGTGAGGAAGCCTTTGCCTGCACCGCATGGGGCCGCGGTCCCACCAGGGACAAATTGCCCTTGAAGACCACATTGAACAGTTGCGGGAGCTCATCGAGGCTGGTTTTGCGAATAAACCGGCCAACAGGCGTCACCCGTGGATCGTTCTTGGTCACCAGCTTGGCGGCATTGGCATCGGTTTGATCCACATACATCGAGCGGAACTTATAGACTTCGATCAGCTCATTGTTGAAGCCATAACGTTTTTGCTTGAACAAAACCGGACCAGGGCTGGTCAGCTTCACGGCCAGCGCCACCAGCGCCATGATGGGGGAGACCCCGATTAAGATGAGGCTGCCGACGATTTTGTCGAAAAACCACTTGATCACATGGTCCCAGTCGGCAATCGGCCGGCGTACGACATCGATTGTGGACACATTGCCCAACTGCGAGAAGGAACGTGGCCGGAACAGAAGCTTTTCGGTATGGGCGGCAAGCCGAATGTCGACCGGCAAGACCCATAGTTTTTTCAAAATTTCATTGATGCGCCCTTGTGCCGTGAGCGGGAAAGTGACAAGCAGGATATCGATCCGGGTATTGCGGGCAAACTCCAACAATTCCTCAATGCTGCCAAGTTTGGGATAGCCTGCCACCACTGGCGGTGAGCGCTCCCCGTCGCGGTCATCGAAAATGCCGGCAATGCGAATATCTGTGGTTGGTGAAGCTTCCAGAGCCTTGATCAGCTCTTCGGCCTTCTCGCCGCCGCCAATCACCACAGCGCGGCGGACCAACTTGCCGCTTTGCGCCCACCACCGGGTCATATAGGACAGATAGAGCCGTCCCCCAATCAACGCCACCAACCCGGTGAGATACCACGTCGCCAACCAGACCCGCGAAAACTGATCCCCAATCTTGGCAAAGAAGACCACCGCAAGCACCATGGCAAAGGTTATCGTCCAAGCCGCTGCCAGCCGCGAAATCTGATAGAAAAAAGTCTTGAAAACGGTGATCTGATAAAGCTGCATCATTTCAAAGAGCAGCACCGCCAGCGATGATACGGCCACCGCCGAAACCCCATAAAGGACCACATAGGCAAGATCAGCCGTTCCCACATAGACCGCAAAAATAACCATCCCGATCAGAATGATCCCGAACCATTCGAACAACCGGGTGAGGCCAACGACGACAGCCGGGGAAATCCGTG
>WGBT01000228.1 GCA_015494185.1 Hyphomicrobiales bacterium
CGGAAGGTGAGTAGATCGGGATCGCCAGGCCCCGCTCCCACCAGATAAACTTCACCAAGAGGCGGGGTGTCCGTCCCCTTTGTTTCGGCGTCGATTGCAGCGTGAAGCAGTTCTTCAGCCTTGCTCTCATCGCCGCTTAAAGCCAAATCGGCCACCGGGCCATCGAGAATCCGTTCCCAAAACCGCAACCGCCGGGTGCTGTCAGCAATACGCTTCATGACCCTTTCGCGGAAACGGCCGACAAAACGCGTCAAGCGCCCAAAACTTGCCGGATACATGGTTTCCAGCCGGGCCCGGATCAGCCGCGCCAAGATCGGCGAGGCGCCGCCGGTGGAGACGCTGATCACCAGGGGGGAACGATCGAGGATTGCGGGCATGATGAAATCGCAAAGTTCGGGGTGATCGGGGATGTTGACAGGGACTCCGGCCTGACGCGCCAAGGCGCAAAGTTCGCGGTCTTTGCTCTCGTCTTCAGCGCTGCCAAAGGCCAAAACCGCCCCTTCCAAGTCTGTTGGCGTAATGGCGCGGTGATGCACTTCGACCTGTTGCAGGTCTGGGTTTTGCTGGAAATCTTCGCAAAGCTCCTTGGCAAAGATTTTGACATGAGCACCAGCCTTCAACACGAGTTCGGCCCGCCGCGCCGCCATAGGGCCGCCGCCACAAATCACAATGGTCTTGTCTTTGATGCTCAAATTAATCGGAAGCTGTTGCATGGCAAATGATTTCAATGTGTTATGTGGGGTGTGCCTGTTGTAATGGGGCTTCTGGCCGGGCTCGGCTCTTAACCGCCATGGCCAATGGCGCAGGCCATTGACAAGATTGGCTTTGGCAAAGGTTGCAATTATTCGCTGTTGTTGCTTTCAGCCCATTCAACCATTGCCGCGCCCCAATGCTGGGCCGTTTCGGGGTCTAGTTCGAGTACCGTGAAGCGGCGGCCCTCGCGAATTTTCAATTGCAGCATTTTCATGCCGCCTTCGTAGGTCACATCCTCGAGTTTGATCTCGACATTGCGCAGCGGAACAGAAAATGTCTCCAGCTGTTTGACATTTTTTTCGATCACACCTTCAACTTTCTCTTTTTGTATTTTGCATTTAGGTATTATGCATTTAGGCCGTTGCAACGGCTGTTATTGGGGGAGAGCGCCGCTTTGGCGGCACAACCGTTCCCTTGCCCGTTGCTATTTTTTCTTGATCTGATCCCCCCAATAAAAGGCGGCTTCCAGTTTGAGTTCCCAACCACGGGGGGTGTCGCCATAATCCGGCTTGACGTCGAAATGCAAAAAACGCTCGCCATTGGCAGCCGCAGCTTTGACCAGTTCAACGAGTTCATCGAAAGATTTCACTTCCGGATGGGAAATAATCAAGTCACTGAGATTCATGGCGGGTCAATCCTTCTGCTGTGTTTGATGAACCAAGTGAAAACGGGACGACAATCGCCAGCTGGGCCGCTGGCCTTACCCGTCATTTGGCTTAGTTGAGTGTTTTCGTCAAGTATTGAGAACACGATCTTTGTAGCGTGCCCGGAACAGCAGGCGGGTCTTGCCCGGTTCGGTGTGGTCGGTGAAAGCGGTACGATTATGCAATACATTATTGCAGATCAAGCCTTCGCCGGCTTGTAAATTGACCTTGAAAACCAGCGGGTCATGTTCGAGCACATGATTCAAAAAAGCCACTGCTTCTGTGGTGAGGGAGTCTTGGCGCCAGACGATGTTGCGTTTGCGCGCCGAGTAGCGCATTTGCAAAGCACCGGTGAACCGGTCAACGGAAAACACGGGGCCGGGAGCTTCTTCCCGAAAGCTGCCATCTTGATCGACGAAGCCGGGAATCGTCATGGCGCGGCGATGGGATAGGGCTTTGATATAATCGGGGTTTTCATCGCGCAGGCGAATATAGGCGATTTCGGGATCGAACAGGTGATTGGCGCCGCCTTGTGCGGCGGGGCGGGCGCAATGCATCAACACCGCGCGGATACGGTCGGCCGGCTTGTTGTAATAGCCGTCAGTATGCCAACTCAGCGGTTTGTCGGTATAGGGGATGAAGCCATGCCGTCCGCCCTTGGTTGCGACTTCGATAGGGACCAATCCATCGGCTTCGGCGGAGCGGTGCGCCTCGCTTCGGCACAGGCCGAAATGGGTTGCGAAACGGCCAAGGGCTGGGCGCAGTTGGTCCACGGGAAGCGTCTTGGTTTGATAGATGGCCATATTGGCTTTTCGGCAAAGCGCGGTGATTTGTTCGGTTTCCGCGGGGGTCACGGCATTCAAATCGGCAATCGCAACCCGCAAATCGTCAACCGTTTCAGGGTAACCGGCAAGTTTTTCGGTGCGCCAGGCCAGATAATCATCATTTTCGCGCAGGTCGAAACAACGGTTGGGTTTGCCGGAGCTCTGCCCGCGTTCGTCGGGGTAAGAAACAAGGTGTCGCATGATGAAGCCTCTGTTGATTGTCCGCCCCAAGCCACTTCAAAAGCATTCGTCAAAAAAGTGCAAGAAGGCCGCCTTCGCGCGGATTTGGGGGGATTGCATAATTTTTCCTCAAGAAACAACCGTTCATGCGCAGAATTATCACAAATATTGTGGGCTTGTCCAAGAATGAGTGTATTGAAATATCGCAAGCTTATGATATGATGCGATCCTAGACGGCCCCGGTTCTGATCGCGTTAGGGTCCTTTCGCGCGTGTGCCCCTTTAGAGGGCGTGGACGGGAAGGATGGCAAAAGGGGCAGGGTAATGGAGATGGAAGGCGGCAAGTCGCGTTTGGTCGTGACCTGACACGAATGCGATCTGCGGTCAACAAATGTTTCGCCCTGTTCACCATTGTCTGAAGTTTTGTCGAGCAGGACTGAGGTGTGCTTTTGGCTGAATAGGTCGAGGGCATGGAATAAAAGCGGGGGCATGTACTATAAAGCTTAAGTGGTTGTGATGGTTGGGACGCTGCGGAAACGACCTTGCAAGGCTGGGCAAGCTGGTCTATAACAGGGTCGGCTGAACTTTGATCTAGGTTGCTTGCCACCCGTCACAGCCATTGTTACGCGTCATGCCTTTGTTGTAGATGTGTTTTTTAGTGAGCTTGTTGAGCTTGATTTGATTTTTATTTAGGATGGCTTTGAGCAAGCGCTATTTAGACGGAATCTCTTGCTTATACCTTTTGGTATGACATGAATTGATATTTCTGCCCAACTGACACCCTTTTTTCAGGGGGGTGGTGGTCATGTTTGGCGATTTCAAGTTTTTCGCCAGACGTGTGGGTTGATTGTGTGGAGATGAGCTAATATGGAGGGAAGGTTTTTATAGCTATTCTCTGGTGGAGAAGTCGACTTTACTTGAAAAGTAACAAGGAAAATCACCGAAGAAACAGAAGGGGAGGGTTCCCGAATGAGTGATATGAAGAAACATCCAACACCTGATCTTGATGAGCTTGAGTCTGGTCCCTGGCCAAGCTTCATCACAGGTTTGAAGCGTCTGCGCGACGCGAATAAAAGGTATTCACCTTATATGAATGACCTTTTGGGGCAATTGCAGCATTCCTATACGGAGAAGCTTGGTTTCTGGAAAGGGGGCACGGTTTCGGTCTTCGGTTATGGGGGCGGGATTATTCCGCGTTTCTCCGAGGTGGCCGACAAGTTCCCTGAGTCGAAAGAGTTCCACACATTGCGGGTGCAGCCGCCGGCTGGCTATCATTATGACACGGAAGTGCTGCGCAAAATGTGTGATATCTGGGAGGAGACGGGTTCTGGCCTGATCGCTTTCCATGGGCAGTCCGGGGACATTATGTTCCAGGGAACCACGACGGAAGGGACCCAGGAGGCTTTTGATCGGCTGAATGAGATTGGTTTCGACCTTGGGGGTGCGGGGCCGGCTTTGCGGACTTCCATGAGCTGTGTTGGTCATGCGCGTTGCGAGATGTCCTGCTATGATGAGGTTCGTGCTCATCGTGCCATGATCAATGAATATCTCGATGAGATGCATCGTCCGGCGCTGCCGTATAAATTTAAATTCAAGTTCTCTGGTTGTCCGAATGATTGTGTCAACGCCATTCACCGCGCGGACTTTGCCGTGATTGGGACTTGGCGCGATGATATGAAGGTCAACCAGGAAGAGGTTAAGAACTACGTTCGTGAGCTGGGGCGTAAATACATCATCGACCATGTTATTTCCATGTGCCCCACGCGTGCGCTAAGCCTCAACGATGATGACACGCTTGAGGTTGATAATAAATCTTGCGTGCGTTGTATGCATTGCTTGAATGTGATGAACAAAGCTTTGTCGCCGGGTGATGACAAAGGTGTTTCGATTTTGATCGGTGGTAAGCGTGCTCTGAAAGTCGGTGACTTGATGGGGACCGTCATTGTTCCGTTCATGAAGCTTGAAACCGATGAAGATTTCGAGAAGCTGGTTGAGTTTGGCGGCGAAATCATTGACTTCTTCGCTGATAATGCGCTTGAGCATGAGCGGATTGGTGAGACGATTGACCGTATTGGTCTGCCAGCCTTCTTGGAAGCTGTTGGTATCGATCCCGATCCGAATATGGTTCGTCATCCGCGTACTTCTTGCTATGTCCGTACGGATGATTTTGATGAAGAAGCTGCGAAATATTTCGAGCGTAAAGCTCGTGAAAGCGGCATGAGCGTTGCTGCGGAATAATGAACCAAGTGATCGCCGCGGGAAATATCTCGCGGCGGTTTTCGGTCTGGTATATTAAGATATCTACATATATGAGCGCAGTGTGTGTAATCTCGCCGAATAGGTTGTGGGGAGGAGCACGCAATTAATCGTCCTCGGCTCAGTCTTGTTATGGAGATGGTTGTTTCCTGCTGAAGCGGGAAATTGGGTATGTGAGGGCGAATCTGCGACTTGGAATTCAACAATTGTGCAGGAAGGTGCCTTGTACTTGGGTGATCCGTCCTGTCGCGTAAGCACTTGGGAGAGAGCTTGATGGCTGATACACCAAAGCTACCTGATGAACATGGTGTGCCGGATCCGTTCCAGTATATGCACCCCATTCTAAAGAAAAATTATGGCAACTGGGATTACCATGATCGGCCCCGTCCTGGCGTTCTGCGTCATGTTGCCAAAAGTGGTGATCAGGTGTGGACGGTTCGTGCGGGTACGCAACGGCAAATGGATGTCTTTACCATCCGAAAGCTGTGTGATATCGCTGATGAATTTGCCGAGGGGCATGTTC
>WGBT01000229.1 GCA_015494185.1 Hyphomicrobiales bacterium
GAGACACAAGACCCATGAGGCCAAGAGATGAGGCTTGGGAAGAGATGAGGCTTGGGAAGAGATGAGGCTTGGGAGATGAGGGGACATCAGGTGACAAAACAGGAGGGGGGTGTATCATGATGCCGTCTGAGGGAGTTGAGGGACGTTGAAAAGCAGACGCAGGCCACCAGGTCAATTCGCTCGAAAGGCAAGTGGGCGCCCGTACCCGGCAGGGCGTTCGACGCGCGCCTTGCCACAGGTCTATTTATCGAAAGAAAAAAACGTTGTCCCTGGGATTTATTTGCCAGAAATGACCGCGGGAAAACCCTCGGCGCGGTTGAAATGGTTGGTCAGCACTTGTATTGCGGGCGTCGTGGGATTGGCGGCGATTGCAGTTACAATCTATGTGGCCAAGGATGATGCGCCAGGGCAGGCCAGCCTTACGGAACGTTTCAAACAATATGGCGCCGCGGCGCTGAAACGGCTTGACAACAAACTCAGCTATGCGCCTGGGTTTTCGCTGGCGCGCGGCAAGAGTGACCGCATTACCATGACATCACGCGGGCTGATTACCAGCCACATCATTCATGATCGGGTGGTCCAGCGGCGCGGCAATCGGCAATTCATCGCAATTCAGCCTTATACGCGTCTTGTCGTCTCCTTCGCGACACAAGAACCGGAGGACACGGCGGCCATTCCTCCCTTTAATCCCTTCAAGCTCTATGCCTCCTTGTCTGCCGACAAGAATAGCCCAGGTCAGGGGGCTGAAACCGGCGGGAAAGACAATGTCAAGGTCAAGGTGATTGAACTTCTGGGCGGCATTCTCCCTGCTGAGGATGGGCAGGAATTGCCAGCCGAGGAAGTTGAGAAACTGGTAGCCGCCGCCGGGGAGGAACTGGTTGCCGAAAATGGGAGCGATCAGACCACGGCCGATGACGTGTCCGCTGACTCCGCTGACGATGACTATGATCCCTTATGGGAGGAGATGAATAAGGAAACCCCTGTCAATACGACCATCATTGAAAAAACCTTGGAGCAGGAAAATGATGCTGGCGAGATCACCGAGGTCAAGACGTTGAAAATTGGCCGTGGGGATAGGCTTTATGACATTTTGCTGCGTAATGGTTCCGAAACCTGGCAGGCGAGGGCTATTATTGCCGCAATGAACAAGATCTATCCTGCCAACAATATCAAGGTTGGCCAGAGGTTGCGTCTCCTCTTGACCCCCTCTTTGAAGGAAAGCGGGAAATTTGAGCCGGTTCAGCTCAGCCTTTATGAGGGGCGGACCCACAAGGTCACGGTGGTGCGCAGTGCTTCTGGGGATTATGTGTCAAGTGACTCACCGCTTGCTGGAACGATTCCAGATGTGGGAAGTGGCAACAAATATCGGACGCGGGCAACGACTTACACCAGCTTATATCATGCTGGGCTGGTGCAAGGTCTTTCCCATGAGATGATCATGAAAATTCTTCGAATCCATGCCTATGATACGGATTTCAAGCGCTTGGTTCGTCAGGGGGATGGATTTGAGGCCTTCTTCGATATGAAACAAAAACCGGGCGGGGAAGCAGAGCCTGGGGAATTATTGTTTACCGCCATCAATATTGACGGTGAAACCCGGCGTTTTTATCGGTTCCGCAGTCCTGATGGCCATGTCGACTATTATGATGCCAATGGGGATAGCGCCAAGAAATTCCTGATGCGAAAGCCGGTGCGCAGTCACGATGTCCGTTTCACATCCGGTTTTGGTTATCGGATGCATCCGGTTTTGAAACAGCGCAAAATGCACAAAGGTGTGGACTGGGCCGCCCGCCGCGGGACCCCTATTTTAGCTGCCGGAAACGGCGTCGTTGAATTTGCCGGCCGCCGGGGAGGCTATGGGAACTATGTCCGTATCCGCCATGCCAATGGTTATAAGACCGCCTATGCCCATATGCACCGCATCGCCCCCGGTATTCATAAAGGCGCCAAGGTGCGGCAGGGCCAGGTGATTGGTTCAGTTGGCAGCTCGGGCCGCTCGACGGGAAACCATTTGCATTTTGAAGTTCTGGTCAACAACCGGCATGTCAATCCGATGACGATTCATGTGCCCCGTGGGCGGCAGCTTCGTGGGAAACTGTTGGCGGCTTTCAAAAAAGAACGGGACCGCATTGATGATTTGATGCAACGTGCACCGGTCAACACCCGGGTGGCAACCGTTGATGATATCAAACGAGTTGGCAAAACCGCAGCCGCCAGTCTAGTCAAACCCGGCCGGGCCAGTGCGCAAACGCTGCTGCCTTTGCCGGCTTCGCAAACCCGCTAGGCTCGGGCCCGTGCTGGTTGTTGGTCTGGTTGGTGATCGCGTCGAGTTTTGTGCAATTGAAAGGGATGTGCTGCAAATGAGCACCGAGATCGTGAAAGAATATTATGGCGAGATCCTGCAATCGAGCCGAGATCTTAAGACCGAGGCCTGTTGTACGACAGAACAGGTTCCCCCTTATTTGAAAGCCATTTTAAGCAATATTCATGAGGAAGTTCTAGCGCGCTATTATGGTTGTGGGCTGATCGCGCCGCAACTTTTGGAGGGCGCGCGGGTGCTCGATCTGGGCTGTGGCACCGGGCGTGATGTCTATGCTTTGGCGCAGATGGTTGGCGAAAAGGGGGAAGTTGTCGGCGTCGATATGACGGCCAATCAGCTCGAGGTTGCCCGCCGCCATGAAGAATGGCATCGCAAGCAATTTGGCTATGCCAAATCCAATGTCCGGTTTCTCGAAGGTTACATTGAAAAGCTCGATGAACTCGATTTGGAACCGGGCAGTTTTGATATTATCGTGTCGAACTGTGTGGTGAATTTGGCTGTCGACAAGGCCGCGGTGCTCAAGGGGGCCTATCGGTTGCTGAAGCCCGGCGGCGAGTTTTATTTTTCCGATGTCTATGCCGATCGGCGGGTGCCGGAAGTGTTGCGTAAAGACCCGGTGCTTTATGGTGAATGTTTGTCCGGCGCCTTATACTGGAATGATTTTCTAAATCTTGCCAAATCGGCGGGCTTTTTGGACCCACGGCTGGTGACCAGCCGCCCGCTTGGCGTTTCCGATCCCCAATTGCAGGCCAAGCTTGGTGAGATCAAATTTTATTCCGCCACCTATCGTTTGTTCCGCCTTGAAGGCTTGGAACCGGCTTGTGAAGATTATGGCCAAGCGGTCATTTATCGTGGCGGGATTCCTCATGCCGAGGATGCCTTTGCGTTGGATGGGCACCATTTCATTGAAAAAGGCAAGGTCTTTCCGGTGTGTGGCAATACCTGGCGGATGTTGCGGGAAACCCGGTTTGCTCCTTATTTCGAATTCATCGGCGATTTTGACCGCCATTATGGCATCTTTGCAGGTTGCGGGGCCGCGATTCCTTTTGAAGAAGGGGGGGCTGCGGCTCAAGGAAGCTGCTGCAGCTAGGCTATTCATGAAAAGATGGGGGGAAAGGGAGCACGCCTTCCAAACGTGCGAAAATCTTCCTCGAGCAAGATACGCAAGGGGTTGGCTTTCCCCGTCTTTCCGGACTAATCCCTTCCTTACTTTCCATGGTGAGCGTTTTTGCATTTTCGGCAAGTCTGTCAAGGGTGAAACCGCTTCGCGGCCGCTTCCAGCGGCCCTTGACAGACTTGCCGAAAATGCCATGGTCTCATCATGGAAAGTAAGGACGGATCTGATATTGTTTTGGGGAACGTCCGTCTCTTCAATGAAAGAATTTATACCGCGGTATTTCTTATTGACCGCTTAGGTTTTTCGTCTCTCTTTGAACTTTCTGCGTTAATTGAACGATATACGAATGAAGGCCAGGGACTGCTAGTATTATAAATGAGGGGCACAGAACCGTGGAGCTGCGCCCGCCGATGCTTTATGAACATTTATGAACATGAGCTTTCACGGCAAGAAGCCCATGAATAAAAAGCCCATGCCATGAAAAGGGAGGACAACAAGCGCTAGCCAAAATTTCGCAAAAAGAGTTCCAAGGCGCGGGGTTCGAGCAAAAGAGCGATCAACAGTCCGGTGATGGCGCCTCCCAAATGGGCTTCATGGGCAATCAGGCTTTGCTGTTGGGCGCCGGGCCGGTCCATGAAATAAAGCGAAATAATGATGAAAAGACCGGCAAACACAAAGGCGGGGATGCCGATGGGGATGAAAAAAATATAGATTTTCGCCAGTGGCCAGAAC